>CAYWIG010000066.1:0-7462 GCA_964458295.1 uncultured Myxococcales bacterium | reverse complement strand
TCTCTCCAAGGAGGGTGTATGCATACCTTCGTGAGAAGTTGGCCGGGGCGGGTATGAAGAGTCCGCATCGAAGGAAGGATTTTGTGGCGAGGGAACCATATACATTTAGAAAATTTCCGATTCCTCAGCTTCTAAAGAAGATCGGGATCGAAAGGTATTATAGAAAACTCGATACGAAGGGTGAGTTCGAGGTTCCTCAGGTGAGGATCGCGTTGAATAGGCATACGGGAGCGCCGGCGATGGCAACTGTCGCGGCAGGCGATTCAGTCAAACGCGGTGATCTGATAGGTGAGATACCTGAGGATAAATTGGGTGCACGATATCATGCATCTATTTCGGGTAATGTTACTGCGGTAGATTGTGGATATGTTGAGATAACAGCGTAATGCGTAATGCGTGATGTGTGGTACGTGGTGCGGATTGTGTTAGTATGCATCACTCATCACGCAACACGTAAAACGCACTATTGGTGAATATGAACCCAGCATTGGCACTAATTGAGCTGAATTCCATCGCGAAGGGAATCGTGGTTACGGATCTCATCGCGAAGAAGGCTCCCGTTGATATTTTGGAGACGCATCCCATATGTCCTGGGAAGTATATGATCCTCTTTGCGGGAGGGGTTGGTCCGGTCGAGGAATCTCTGAAGGAGGGTGTCGAAGCCGGTAAGGATGCCGTGATCAACAAGTTGCTCCTGCCGAACGTGCATCAGGATGTCATACCTGCAATCGCCGGTTGCACAGATATAAAGGAGTTCGGCTCGGTCGGAGTGGTTGAAACCTTTTCCGTCGCATCGTGCGTCGTCGCTGCGGATATCGCCGCGAAGGCGGCGGAGGTGGAACTCGTCGAGGTTAGATTGGCCAATGGCCTTGGCGGAAAGGCCTATTTCGTTATGACGGGCGATCTGCATTCGGTCGAAGCTTCGATGGAGGCGTCGGTCAAGTTTGTTATGTCGGAAGGGGCACTGGCAGGAAGGGAGATTATCTCCGCGCCCCATCCCGATTTAATTGAAAAGGGAATGTATTGGTAAT
This sequence comes from uncultured Myxococcales bacterium, assembly GCA_964458295.1. GTDB lineage: Bacteria > UBA10199 > UBA10199 > 2-02-FULL-44-16 > JAAZCA01 > JABGOS01. The sequence goes on along the minus strand of CAYWIG010000066.1, from coordinate 6,431 downwards.
TCAGAAGACAGATGAGGTTGTTATGCAACTTGCGAAAGTAATAGGTACGGTGGTGGCGACGAGGAAGGATCCGTCACTCGAAGGTGCGAAGATCCTCATGATTCAACCGCTCACCGACGATAAGAAACCGTCGGGTGGACCGATTGCAGCCATCGATGCCGCTCAAGCGGGTGAAGGCGATCTCGTGTATTGGATCACAGCCAGAGAAGCGTCGCTTGCACTTCCTGAACCATTTACACCGGTGGACGCTGCAATCGTGGGAATCGTCGATGAAATAAATCAGGAGGATGTAGGGGTGAAGGATAAAGAGAAGATATTTAAATGAAATTTGAAGCATGAGACATGAAACATGATGCAGGATATCAGGATGAGCTTTCCTGCCTCTTGCTTCATGTTTCCTGCTTCGAAGGATTGAGATTATGATACTCTGTCGGGTAAAAGGAAACGTAGTCGCCTCAGCGAAGTATCCCTCATTTGAGGGTCATCGCGTTCTGATTGTTCAACCTTTGGATGAGAAGGGTGACGACAAAGGTGATTCGTTTCTCGCGCAGGACTCGGTGCAGGCATGTCCAGGGGACACCGTCCTTGTTGCGAGGGAGGGTAACTGTGCGAGGCAGATTTTGGGCACAGCGGATGATCCATTTCATTCGATTATAATGGGAATAGTTGATCAGTTTAACGTGGAGGAGTGAGGTCTTTATGGCAGATATGAAATTAGAGGAATTGATTCAAACGATAACCGAGCGTGTGGCCGAGCGACTGAAGGATATGAAGGAGGGCTCAGCAACGGATACTGCTGTCATATCGTGTCCCGCAGGCAGCGATTCATGCGTCTACTGTGGTTTGTGCATGGTCAAGCGTCCAAAGGCGGTGGAGAACATCGTGGGCGAGGGTGTAGCTAGAATCAGCGGCGGCCCAGGTGTTGGCAAAACGGGAATGGATGAAAAGTTAGCAGCGATGATTGACCATACGCTACTCAAGCCAGAAGCCAGTCGTGAGGACCTCATCCACGTCTGCGATGAGGCGAAAAAGTATCATTTTGCCACGGTCTGTGTGAACTCGAGCAATATTCCACTCGTGGCCAGGAAACTCAAGGGATCGAACGTCAAGGCGATAGCGGTCGTAGGTTTTCCACTCGGTGCTGCCTCCCCGCATGCGAAGGCCTTCGAGGCGAAGGAGGCGATAGCGAGCGGTGCACAGGAGATCGACATGGTGATCAATATAGGTGCCTTGAAGTCCAGGGATTACAAACTTGTATATAATGACATCAAGGGTGTGGTCGATGCATCTAAACCGTACTGTGTTAAGGTCATCCTTGAGACGAGTGATCTCGACTACGAGGAGAAGGTCAGTGCATGTACACTCGCCAAGACGGCGGGTGCAGCGTATGTAAAGACATCGACCGGTTTTGGCAAGGGTGGTGCGACGGTGGAGGATGTAGCTCTCATGCGAAAGGTCGTCGGTTCCGATATGTGTATCAAGGCGTCCGGTGGAATCAGGACGAAGGAGGATGCTGAGGCTATGGTGAAGGCGGGCGCAAATCGTATCGGTGCATCAGCCAGTATCGCTATTGTTACGGGGAAGAAGGGTAAGGGTAATTATTAATAGAAATACGAAGTAGAAAGTAAGAAGTATGATCGACTCGTACTTCGTACATCATACTTCGTATTTCGAATGTGTTTGATAGGAGGATAAAATGGCAGAAAAAGGACAGGGTGGTTTTGAAATCAGGACTCTCACATTCATAGACAGTCTGCAGCCGCAGCTAGCACAATTCATCGCCAAGGACAACAGGGTCTATGATCCAGCCGAATTTGATGCAGCGCTCTTTTTGGAGATTGCACCGGCCATGGAGATTCATAAGATGATCGATATGGCACTTAAGTCGACGCAAGCGCGCTTGGGTTCGGTGGTAACCGAGAGGCAGTTCGGAATGATGCAGATTCATCATGCGGACCAGGGCGAGGTGAAGGAGGCGTGTCGTTCCGTCCTACGTGCGATCGAGCTGGATGAGAACGATCGCGCTGAGATAAAGATCCTCACCAATATGATCATCCGCGGCGTCGAACAGGATCATGCGATATTCTTTACGGGTGAAGCGAAGGGCAACATGGTGATCGCCGGCGATTCCGTCCTCATCATGGAGACGACACCTGCGGCGTATCTCGCGATTGCGGCCAATGAGGCACTAAAGGCAGCGAACGTGAAGCTCAATCAGATAAAGCCGTTCGGCGCGTCGGGACGTCTTACGATGAGCGGGCCGGAGTCTGAAATAGATTCTGCAGCAGAAGCTGCGATGAAGATCATCAACAATCTGAATGAGACGAGAAAAACGAGAAGCGGAAGGCAGTTGGCCTGATTATGGGTAGCAACGAACAATTTATCATCAATAGTATAGTCGATGTTTGTCAGAGACTCGACCGAAAGGGATTCGGTGCGAATCACGATGGCAACGTCTCTGTGAAGTACGGTGATAAAATCTATGCTACGCCGACAGCTATGAGCAAGGGTGATATTACGTCCGAGACTGTCATAACTCTAGATCATTCGGGAAATAAGGTTTCAGGTTATGGCAAGCCGTTTTCTGAAATTAAGCTTCATCTGGCCGCATATCGGTCGAGGCAGGATGCTTGTGCGGTTGTTCATGCCCATCCGCCTTACGCGACGGCGCGCGGATTGGCCGGCTTTCCTCTAGATAAGCCATCGATTCCGGAATCGGTAGTTTCGATCGGCGATAACATTCCGGTAGCGCGCTTTGCCATGCCAGGTGATCCCGAAAATGATAATATCGTTTCTGAGATGCTGAGTATCTCCAACGTATTCATGATGCCAGGCAATGGTGTTCTGTCCATCGGTACCGATTTGAAGGTGGCATATCTTAGACTCGAGCTCGTGGAGCATCTGGCGAAGATCGATTTCATCTCAAAGTTTCATGGTGAACAAAAACAGCTTCTATCAGATGAGGATATCAATAAGCTCCTCGAGAAGAGGGCGGCCGCTGGGCTTGCCCCTCCAGACGACAGAAGACAGAGGACGGAGAGTATAACGTCGACCTCGAAAATGGATATTAGTAGGATCATTGAAGAGGAAGTGACAAAAGCACTTCAAAAATCATCATGAGAATACCTGTTATAGCTGGCAATTGGAAGATGTATAAGAAAATCTCTGAAGCGATAGATCTCGTGAAGGGAATTCAGAGCTCTGTATCATTTCCAGGAGAGGTCGAGGTCGTAGTCGGCCCTCCATTTTCGGCGCTGTCATCTGTGATCGAGGTTTGTAAAAATTCCTATATCGGAGTTGCCGCACAGAATATGCATTGGGAGGATGAGGGTGCATTCACCGGTGAAGTGTCGGGCGTATTTCTAAAGGATATGGGCTGCGAATATGTCATCATCGGTCACTCAGAGCGCCGCCAGTATTTTTCCGAGACGGATGATGCTGTTAATAAGAAGATCTCCTCTGCTATAAAGCATGGTCTCATTCCCATCGTCTGCATAGGTGAGACGCTATCGGAACGAGAAGGGGAGAGAACATTTGAAGTGATCGAAAGACAGTTAGGTGATGGTCTTCCGGCGTTAGATCCAGGTGATGCGAGGAAGTTGATCGTCGCATACGAGCCCGTCTGGGCGATTGGAACCGGAAAGACCGCAACGCCGGATCAGGCTGAGGAGGTCCATTCGTTTATACGTGATTTTCTGTCGAATCTATTCAGTCCAGATGTCGCGGATTCAATTCGCATCCTCTATGGCGGTAGTGTCAAACCGGATAATGCCTCAGACCTTCTGAGTCAGCCGAATATCGATGGTGGCCTCGTCGGTGGTGCTAGCCTTAAGTCAGAGAGTTTTGTAGAAATCATCAAGGCAGCTTTAAGTTAAATCCACATCGATTTTTGAGACCCTACCTTCTCGGATCTCCAGGGCAAATGGTGTATCTAACGTGTCACCATTGATCGTCGCTTCGTGACCGTCGGCGAACGTCAGGCGATAAGACGAGACTTGTGCAGAAGCATCGCCCCAGGTGTTTTTCCTCTTCGGGTTATGGTATGTGACGAGGCATCTTCCCAGGAAATTGAAAGCGACGCAGTCCTTTGGGATCGTTCCCTCATCTTTGGTAAAAAGCCATTCCGGAAGTTTTGGATCTAGCTTGAGTTTGAGCCTTCCCTCGTCATCGACGAAGAACGGCTTTGGTCCCGCCATCATGAGTATCCATATATGTACGAACTCGTTTGTGACGCCGCTGAGGCGCGCTTGGAAGCCGCGACCGTGCATCGTCTCGTCCGGAAAGGCGCTGCTCACGACGAATGATGAGTTCTCCGATGTCGAGCGGCCATAGACTGCAGGATCGAGGAAGCACATGAATCCAGTCTTTATGTCCTCGTAGAATTGATCATAGAGTCCGCATTTTATGAGTTCGAGTAGGTACTTGTACTCCATATGGGTGTATATCGATTCATTTTCAATCCATCCAGAACCCCACGCATGGACGCGCCCAATTTCGAAAGTTTCATCTTTCAGGGATTCACAGACCTTATACATCTTGAGTTTATTATCAAAAAGATCGCTATTTCTGATCGGTGTGTACATTTCGAGCGCTCGCTCGGGGTGGGCCCTCATAAAATGAACGGGTCCCTCGAGAAATAGGGCGATGGGGTGGGCATCGAAAGCCAGAGGTTTGACTAAAGGTTGTCCATTTGTGTTCGTCTTTCGTATCTCCTTCGACCTATTCTCCCACATCGGTTCGTACTCAGGCACTTCATGGCGAATATATGTATAGCAGATGCCATCCTTGTTAAAGACCCTGTTCCTATTGTTTTCCGAATAAATATCCTCGATGAGGGTTAGAGATTTTCTTAGAAAGGATGTGATTTCCTTTTCGGATATTTCGAGTTCCTTTCCGCTTAGACCAAATGTCGTCTTAGAACGGTAATCCTCCTTTATAGAGTTACTCTCATTCCAATAGTTGAAGCATCTATTTTGGTCGGATGAATTGAGACGCTCATCGATCGTCTGTGAAAGCTCTCTCATGAAGGAAGCCAGCTCCTCGAAGATTGATATTTTCGAAGGAGGGATTCCGCTCTCGAGGTTTTTTAATAGAAATTTACAGAAACGTTCGAGTTCGAAGGTGTGACATAGTGATGAGCCAAATATGCCGGGTAGTCCGCTCATCGAATCGTTCCAACCTGGCTTATTTGCCTCCATCTCGACGCCGACATTTTCCGGATCAAGCGTGGCCATCCTGTTTGCGACGTTGCAGAGGAGTTTGATGAATAGATTCGTCGAGTATACGTCGCCATCGCCATATTTCGTTCGGGCGCGGTTGCCTAGGCGTTCTCTAGACTCAATGCGCGCTACCTTTTCTTCATCGTGTATGGCCGCATTGTATCTCCGAACGCCGTTCCCAGTCTGGACGCATTTATCCGATCTAGGTAAAACCCTATCCGGATTGTCGAAGAACGTGTAGCTGTTGTTTTGGAATAGAAGTTCATTGGCTTTTTCCGGATAGACCATTAGGTAGATCTCGATCGTATCGAGGTTGTAGCACCAATGATCGACCCAGAATCCGAGGTCGTGCAATCCGCCGACGTCGTTTTCCTCGCAGAACGAAATGAGTTCATCCAGAATGGTATCATAATCCTTGTCCGTCTGAATTTCGGCATTCTCGAGGGCCATGATAAATTCACCGGGGGTGAATTTACGATCGATGACATTTAGGAGCCTCTCCGGTGTAGAGTTGCCATCAGAAAGGGTGCGAAGCCAGGACCTCGCTTCATCCTTATCCTTAACCGTGAATGTGGATTGATTCACCTCCAGCGGATTATATCCGTCGAGCTGAGCCAAATTTAAATAATGACGAATATTGAAGTCATCGATCTCTGGAAAGAACCAGGTATCGCATCTTCGATTCTGTAGAATACTTCGATAGTGGCCGGTTCCTTGCGACAGGTATGTCGGTTCGACGACAAAATGGTGATAATCTCGCTCGAGATCGCCGTTCTGTTTCGAATAGATGTAAAACGTGTTTTGCCTATCGCCTTTACCGAATACTATAGGCATTCCACCTCGGACGACGTTGTCGAGGAAAGTCTGCTTGGAGTATTCGTTGAACGCCTGTGAGTCCGTTATGGTGAGGGCGTAGGATTTGATATCCTCCAGGACCTTCGCATTCTCCTCCCTCTTCTTAGGAAAATATTTAGGGTCCGATGTGTCAGTAAGGAGTTTGTCGAGATCATTATCCTTTTCGATATAGCCGAGAGTTGAGTGCAAGGTCAGCTCATTGCCGGGATCAATCGATGACGTTGTGCTTGTAAAGGCGCATGGAGTGCGGTTTTGCCGGATCTGCTTCTGTTCGAGAATTTGATTCAATGAGAGATCTTCAAAATTCCATGGATAGTCGTAATTTTCCGCCTCTCCGAAGAGTATCGCCGGATCGAC
>CAYWIG010000065.1:0-7595 GCA_964458295.1 uncultured Myxococcales bacterium | reverse complement strand
GTTCCCGGATCTACGTTGATGTAGGGATCAAACTTTTGGAGGGTTACTGTGAGACCTCGACTCTCCAAGAGCGCGCCGATTGACGCTGAAGCGATGCCTTTACCTAGGCCGGAAACGACACCACCAGTGACGAAGATGAATTTTGTTTTAGGAGGCATAAATCAGACCTGGTTGAGTTTGAGTGACTATAAGGGAGAAAATCGATGTGTCAAGGTAGGAGAGAGAAAAAACAATGTGTGCGATATGACTATAGTTTAGGATAAGAAAATTTTTTCGATTGACAGAATGTTGACAGGGGAAAACCCAAAAAAAAGAGGAGGCCTGATGGCCTCCTCTTTATATCGATAATGTAATGTTTAACGCTTCGAGTACTGCGGACGACGACGCGCTTTGCGACGGCCGACTTTACGGCGTTCCTTCTCCCTTGCATCGCGTGTGAGAAGACCATCGTTCTTCAGGGGCTTTCTGAGATCCGGATTCATGTTGATCAACGCTCTCGCGATCCCATGCCTCACTGCTCCCGCCTGACTTGAGATACCACCACCATTGACGTTTGCAAAAACGTCGAATTTGCCGCCGGTTCCCGTTACCTCAAAGGGACGATCTACGATCATCTGCAGAGTAGGGCGTGTGAAATAGTCCTTCGTCGGCTTTCCATTTACAAGTACTGCGCCGGCGCCTGGACGAAGCCTGATCCTGGAGATCGAGGTCTTTCGCTTACCTGTAGCGATGAATTCCGTCTTCTTCTTCTCTTTACCCGCTTGGGGTGTCCTAACTTGCGTCATGATTTGCTCTCAATCTTTATAACTGTTGGATTCTGTGCTGCATGGGGATGTTCGCTGCCCGGGTAGACCTTGAGCTTCCTCTGTAGATGTTTCGATAGGAAGTTCTTGGGTAGCATACCCCATACGGCGTCCTTTAAGATTTGCTCCGGATGTTTTTCAAGCTGCTTCTTAGCCGAAATTTCCTTGATTCCCCCAGGATATCCAGTGTGACGATAGTAGAACTTGTCATCCCACTTCTTGCCGGTAAAGCGCACCTTGGAGGCGTTTATCACGACGACAAAGTCTCCGTTGTCGACATGCGGCGTATAAGTTGGACGATGCTTGCCACGGAGGATGTCTGCAATCTTAGAAGCAGCCCTTCCAACGACCTGGTTTTCGACATCGACCAGCATCCAGCCACGCTGGGCCGTCTCCTTCGATGCCAAGAATGATTTCTGATTCTTTTTTTCCATAACCGTCTCTTAACTAACTAGTTGATATACAAAGACAAACCCTCTCCTCATGAGAGCGCGGAACCATATAGGGAAAGGAGGGTCTAAGTCAAGGAAAAATGTGGATTTTACACGAAAAAACCCATTTTACGTGAATGGTGATAGATCCCTCAAATGCTTTATAATTCCAGGCAGCTTCTCCAGGATTACATCGATATCCTCTTCGGTGTTATACCTGGATAGAGAGAACCTGATCGATCCGTGGGCTCTCGTAAACGGTATGCCCATAGCCACCATGACGTGGGAGGGATCCAGTGATCCTGACGTGCACGCCGATCCTGAGGAGGCACATATATTATATTCGTTAAGCATGAGTAGGATCGCTTCCCCTTCGATCGATTCAAAGCCGATATTGGTCGTATTGGGAAGTCTATTCTCTGTGTCGCCGTGCACGTAGGCCTTTGGAATCCTCTCCAGAATCTTCTTTTCCAGTCGATCCCTCAGGGCCGATAAGTACTTAGCTTCGTTTTTGAGATTATTGGAGGCGAGCTTGCACGCGATGCCGAGTCCGATTATGGAGGCAACGTTTTCTGTGCCACCTCGTCTACCTCTCTCTTGATGGCCTCCTATCAGCCATGGCGTGAATGGAGTACCCTTACGAACATAGAGGGCGCCAACACCCTTCGGTGCATGCAGCTTGTGTCCGGAGAGTGAAAGGTAGGTTATAGGAGTATTTTGAAGATCGATTGGTATCTTTCCAACAGCTTGCACTGCGTCGACGTGGAGTGAAATTTTCCTTTCGTCACACATCTCCGCAATTTTTTCTATTGGGAATATGACACCCGTTTCGTTGTTAGCCCACATCATGGAGACGATTGCGGTATCGGGCGTTAGGGATCTTTCAAACTCGGATAGATCGATCCTGCCCTCCCCATCGACCTGTATGTAGGTGACGCTGTATCCATCCTTTTCGAGCTGCTTAACAACATTTAGAACAGCAGGATGTTCGACGCTGCTGGTAACTATATGATGCTTGTCGGGTTTTGCCGCAAGGGCTGACCGGATAGCGGTGTTGTCACTCTCAGTACCGCAACTCGTGATGATGATCTCCGAGGGGTTGTTTGCTCCAATCAATGAAGCGATGTTGCCTCTAGCCTCATCGATATATTTTGCAACCTGTCCGCCGAATGTGTGCATGCTCGATGGATTTCCCCACAAATCCTTCAGGAATGGGATCATGGATTCTATTACTTCCGGTGCCACTTGCGTCGTGGCATTATTGTCGACGTAAATTGTTTTCACCCTCTTACCTCCTCAACTTTTAGATATGGGGAGATCTCCTTCTGTATCTCTTTTTCGACAAAACGCCTAAGCGTTTTGGACGATGAGGGGCATGTTGCGCAAGCCCCTTTCAGTCGGACGTAGATTATCTCCTTATCCACGTCGACCAACTCTATATCACCGTTGTCATGCTGAAGGGCAGGGCGGATCCTTTCCTCAATCATCTTTTCAATGAGGTGCACGCGCTGAATGTTTGTCAGGCCATCGTTTAAAGGTAGGTCGTCATGTTTTTCATCAACGGGTCGTTGATCCGGTGTTTTACTTACATCGTCCAGGATTTCTTGGAGCTTATCAGTGCACTGACCGCAACCACCTCCGGCCTTTGTATGGTTTGTTATCTCTTCGACGGACTGAAGTTTGTTCTCCTTTGCAACCCTCCTAATTTCATTTTCCGTGACGCCGTAGCACTTACATACGACCTCACCATCGAGTTTGTGCACCTTCTTTTCTTCACCCCTGTGGTTTGAGATAGCGGCCTCCAGTGCTTCACGTCCCATTACGGAACAATGCATTTTCTCCTCAGGAAGACCGCCAAGAAATTCAGCGATATCCCTGTTGGTGATTTTTGATGCCTCCTCGAGAGTTTTCCCTTTTAGCATCTCCGTCAGCGCCGAGCTCGAGGCGATGGCCGATGCACACCCGAATGTCTTAAACCTAACGTCGGCGATCTTGCCATCGTCACCGAGTTTAAAAGTCAATCTCAGCATATCGCCACATGCGAGTGAACCGACCTCGCCGATGCCATCGGGTTTTTCGATTTCACCGACGTTCCGCGGATGGAGAAAATGGTCAACAACTTTTTCAGAGTAATTCCACATATGATCTCCTAACTATTCTTCGTAGTCTCAGTACCTAATAATGATGATACGAAGGGTGTAATATGTTCTCCTCTCTTTTCATGCTCCTTCAGACAATCAGAACACACATGACCTTTTTCCGGCTGACCGCAGGTCGTACATTTTGAGAGGAGGTTTAGAACGTTTTCTATCTGCTTGATGCTTTCATGATATTTTTGAATTTTGTTTTCAAAGTCTTCGCGTCTCAATTTGAGCGCTTCCTTAAGTACGGACAGCGTTTTAGAATTTATCGCGCCGTCCTTTGGGAGTAGCAGTGACTTAATCTCTACAAGGCTCATCCCGAGATCCTTGAAACGAAGCACCATGCGGAGCATATCCGCATCGAGTTCGCTGTAAGTTCTAAAACCGCCGGGTGTGCGGTCAGGTTCGATGAAGCCTAGCTCCTCATAGTATCTGATCGTACGCTGAGAGAGGCCCAGTTGGTCGGCCAATTCGCCGATATAATAAGTAATATCCTTACCATCCATACCCTATTTATATAATAACCCTAACGTCAACGTCAAGGTCTATATTGTATGAAATATATTGCTTTATATATAAAGAGGATAGATGAACTGCTTAATGTAATTCTTTAGGCTCTACGACCGTAATTCATGGCAATTTGGGAAGTGTTTCTTCTGGCAAAGATATCGATCATCGATTGTGTGTAATTCAGGACAGCCGGAACATAGTTCTGAGTCTCCTTAAAGGGAGGGATTTTGTTTCCATATTTTTCCACATTGTGCTCACCGGCGTTATAGCCCGCCAGCGCGAGGGAGATATCCCCTTTAAAATGGTTGAGGAGGAATCTCAGATATCTGGTTCCACCGTCGATGTTTTGCGCCGGATCGAAGGAGTTTCTAACACCGAAGCGTCTGGCGGTTCCCGGCATCAGCTGCATCAAACCCCTAGCTCCACAATGGGATACGGCCTTTCGCTGTGCACCTGATTCCTGAAGGATGACGCCACAGATCAGTTCAACAGGAACCTTGTATCTACGAGCAGCTGACTCGATATAGGGTGCATATTGAGCCAGTCGCTTGGCGTGTTTTTTGGAAATCTTTCTGGACATGCCGAGTTTGGGGGGAGGCTGTCTACGTCGTGCCAATTTTATCCTGCTCGCGAAGTTTATAGATCTCTTCTTCTTGTTCGAACTGAGTTTAGATATCAATCTATCGGAGAAAGAGGTATGCGCCTTTTTGGAAGCCTTTCTGGATTCTAGGAAGCTACCAAACTGTTCTGCAATCTTATTTCCCTTAACTTTCTTGGTCATATCTCAGTTCCAGATTACAATTTAACGCAAATCCACCCATATATATTATCGGTTCAGTATATGGGCGAAGTTGCTACCACGTAGTAATTATAGCAAAAAGTGTACCTTAATTGGTACTTAGAGATCTGGATGTTTTTTGAGGGTTATCTGGAGGTATTGTCGTGTTTTTGGGTGTATTTGGCTTATTCTGGGGCTTATTCACTTCATTATCACCTTTTTTATCGATTTTCTTCTCTTTTTTCGAACTTGAAGGGGTGACATAGAAAAAGCGCTGTTCCTTAAGATCCTTATTAGCGAGTCTGTCACGGATGCTTATGGTGATCGTATATCTTCCAGCCTGGGCATTGCCCGGAAGGGCTATATTGTTCTCAAATCTTATGAATCCGCCCTGTTCGAGCTCCTGGTGGAAGTCATTGATATTTTCCAATTTTAGACCGACGCTTCCATCCGGATAGCTTATCGAAAGATCTTCCTGGATCCAGACCTCATCATTTTTGACGGTATATCCGTTTACATCGAATAGCATGAAAACCGTTTCGCCCGGTTCAAAGATGGATGGCTTTCTGGGCGTCTTTGCATTGCCTTCAGCAAAGCTAAAATTGTTGATTGCCAACACCTTCTGCTGGGGTGCTATAGGTTGTGACCTGGTACTGCTGACATCAACTGATGGTAGAAAGTTGATTTGGAAGTTCGAAGATAAGAAATTGTCAGGATTGTTAAGGCCCATGTATAACATTCCCAGGGATAGGAAAAACCATACTACAAGGCCAATGAATCCTCTGGCTTCGCGTTTTACACGTATGACGACGGTACCTGCCGCAGTATCCCCGGGACGTTGTCTTCTGACGGAGAAGAGTATCGTCATAAATCCGAATGGATTTGTATCGAAGATTCTCCAGAGGGTTCTGATCATCGATCCTACGAGCGTAACAGCTGCACCTTCCTCATTGCATATGGTGAGTCCAGCGATCCATTTGCCGGGTGTTGTCTTGAAGAGCCATTCGGGCATCGCAAAAAAGAACACGCATGCGACAGGAGTCATAAGGACGAGTAACATACTTCCCAGCGGCTCCTCAGGATTTAGGAGGAGTGCATAACCGCCAATGAATGCGGCGAAGAATGCGAGATCAATCAAGAAGGCGAGAGCACGCTTAGTTGCGCTGGATATGATTTCGAGGGAGAGGACATATTGTTTTGGCCTGCTGCCGAGCCTCCTTAGGACCACCGTGCCTCCGAGAACATCTCCTAGCCTCCTGTGCCAGCCACTCCATTCCAGCATGCCGGTGATGATGAAGGTTGGAAGCAGGATGATGTCGATCGGTCTTAAAAGGTTTCTTATCAGAATCGAAGTGAATGATACGGGTGAGCCGTCCATCCTCCTTATCGTCAGATGACAGAGGAGTTTGCCAATACTGGCATTTAGTACCAATTCAGGGATGACAAACCAGAGTAGGGCGATCAGGAGAAATATTCCATTGAAGATCAGGCCATGTTTTCCGAGAAAGGGAATGGGTCCCTCGGCGCTTCCATAAGCGATCGACCTGTAAATGAGCATGGTTGGCCAGTAGAGTACGTAGAGTATTAGGGCGTCTATCGCAAAGGCTGCGAATCGATCTCTAATCTCAGCTATGGCGGGGCTTTCCGGCCCATCCTGCTCTTCGTAGCCCAGGATATCATTGGTATCACTTCTGTGATCGTCCGGAGCCTCAGTGATATCGTCTTGCATAGCTGCTTCGATATCCCCGACATCGATTAGATCAGTCTGATCAACTTTGGGCTGATTGCTCGACATATTTCGCTTTCTCCATTTTTCTCATAAGTTAAGGCCACTGGACTGCTCTTCCCCGGATATTAGCATAAGCGCTTGGAATGAAAAGGGAAAAAGCTCAAAATGTCGATAAGAATAGTTATGCGTCGCAAGGAGCGACATTCATGTTCCCGATTTCATATTGCCAGATCGAAATAGCTGCCAGCGCAGCAGTTTCAACTCGTAAGATCTGCTGTCCGAGGCTCAGTAAAACTGTTCCAGAATTCTTTGCTAGGGACACTTCCTCTTTCGTGAATCCCCCTTCGGGTCCGACGATGATTAGATTATCTGTTCCGCCAGGTCGATCCTTCCAAAATGACTTCATGTCGGTTTTTTCTTCTCCCTCGTAGAAAAGAATCGACGAGTCATATTCGTCGATGTGTTTGATAATCTCTTTGAAGCCCATCGGCGTGTCTATTTCGGGACGAAAGGGAAGACCGGATTGTTTGGCTGCTGATAATGCAATTTCATTTAATCTCTGCATCTTCTTCTGATCAGAAACGATTTTGGCTCTATGTGGAACGGTCCTCTCGGTGATTAGGGGGATTATTCTTTTGCAACCGAGTTCCACGCTCTTTTCGATGATCCACTCGAAACGCTCCTTCGATATCGGTGACACAGCAAGGGTGGGGGGTGAGGCAATTGTTTCTCTTTCGAGTTGATCGCAAATCGAGATGGTAACACTCTTTTTTGTCGACTCGATGATTTTTGATTTAAATGAGCGCCCCTTGCCATCGGATATCAGTATCCAGTCCTCAGGTTTTAGCCTCAGGACGTTATGGATGTGATGTGCATCCTGTCCTTTTAGCTCAATGATCGCACCTGAGCTGATATCGGAGTTGGTAAAAAACTGTGGCATCGGGTCCTACCTTCCTTTTTCAAATGTGATGCTACTCCATTCATCGAGGCGGTTTTTATCCTTTAACTTCATTGAATCGATGAAAGCCTCCTCGATTATGGATTCCTGGTCGTGAGTGATACCGGAAAGGATTAGTTTCCCCTGCGGTTTGGTGAGTCCGACGAGGTGTTCCTTCAGTTCGATCAGGGTTGAGAGGAGGATGTTTGCTACTATTATATCGAAGCTCCTATCGATTTTCGCTATTGTGTCGACGATCATGATGT
>CAYWIG010000064.1:0-7610 GCA_964458295.1 uncultured Myxococcales bacterium | reverse complement strand
GATCGAGGTGAGGGGCGAGACTGATCTTGAGGTGTGTGACCTCGTCTATTCATCCTCCAATGTCAGTTCCAGGAAGTGTTTCTTCGCTATAAAGGGACTCCATTCGGATGGCCACGATATTATAGACGACGCCATCGCAAAGGGTGCTTGCGCTGTTGTTACGAAAAGACCTGTTTTGAACGATGGAAAATTCACGAACGTGATCGTTAGGGATACGAGATCCGCGATGGCGGAGATGTCATCAAAGTTTTTTGGTGAGCCAACAAAGGCGATGAAGCTGATCGGGGTAACTGGTACCAACGGAAAGACGACTACGACATATCTCCTGGAGGGAATATTTAAAGATGCAGGATTCAATCCAGGTATCATAGGAACGATAAATTACAGATATAACGGCAACATGATGCAGGCTCCGCGCACGACCCCTGAATCGGTGGACCTTCAGAGGCTTCTCGGTCAGATGAGGGATTCCGGGGTGGATGTGTGCATCATGGAGGTCAGCTCGCATGCGCTGACGCAGAAGAGGGTCTTTGGATGTCACTTCGATGCGGCTATATTTACAAACCTGACCCCTGAGCATCTCGATTATCATCGTGGAATGGAGGATTATTTCGAGGCGAAGGCGATACTGTTCGATTCGCTTTTAAGCATGAGCGACAAGGACAAAGCTTTTTCTGTGATTAACTTTGACGATTCTTACGGGAGGAGATTGGCTCAAAACTCCACGCTCCCCTGTGTGAGTTACGGGTTGAAAAATGACTCCATGGTAATGGCAGAGGGCCTGACATTTGATTCAAACGGACTGCGGATGAAGGTAAAGATAGTCGATAAAGTTTTTGAATGTAAGTCTAAACTCTGCGGAAGATTTAATGCCCTAAATATTCTGTCGGCAATGGCTGTAGCTCACAAAATGGGGTTGAAGCCTGACGTCATAAGGGATGCCATAGAAGAAGTTGAGGTTGTACCGGGAAGATTTGAATCGATTGATAACG
Organism: uncultured Myxococcales bacterium; assembly: GCA_964458295.1. Classification (GTDB taxonomy): domain Bacteria; phylum UBA10199; class UBA10199; order 2-02-FULL-44-16; family JAAZCA01; genus JABGOS01. Next base: position 6,618 of record CAYWIG010000064.1, on the reverse strand, counting down.
ATAAGGGTATCTTGGCGCTTGTGGATTACGCACACACCCCTGACGCTCTGGAAAATTTATTGAACAACGCCCGTGAACTCTCAGGCCATAGGGATGGCAAGCTGATCACGGTCTTTGGATGTGGTGGCGATAGGGATAGGGCGAAGAGACCCCTGATGGGGCAGGCGGTCGGTAGATTGTCTGATATCTCGTTAATCACGAGTGACAATCCAAGAACTGAAAATCCAGAATCGATAATAGAGGAGATCCTTCCTGGTATGGAGGAGGTTTCAAAACCGCTGAAGGATGGAAAGGGTTACGAGATAATCGTAGATCGAAGGGCCGCCATAAAGAGAGCCGTGGATATTGCAAGTCGAGGTGATGTTGTGATCGTGGCTGGTAAGGGTCATGAGGATTATCAAATCCTGGGTTCGAATACTGTGCATTTTGATGATCGTGAAGTCTTGAGAGGATTCTTGAACGAATGAAATTTTCTATCGATGACATAATGAGAGCTACGGAAGGGAAGCTCTTAATCGGCGATGGAAGTTCTGTGTGTGAAGGTGTCAGCATAGACAGTCGCGCCGTCAATAGAGGAGATCTCTTTGTAGCCATAAAGGGGGCTCATTTCGATGGTCATGACTTCATCGAAGATGCCATCTCCAAGGGCGCTGGCGCGATATTACTCCAGAACGGCAAGTCGTCTTCAGGTGATGTTCCTTGCGTGGAGGTTGATGATACCGAAAGGTCGCTCGGGGATATCGCCAGTTGGTGGAGATCTCAATTCGATGTGCCCTGCGTAGCCATCACCGGAAGCAACGGCAAATCGACCACGAAGGAGATGATTGCAGCTATAGCTGGAAACAGAGAAGAGGTTTTAAAGACGGAGGGTAACTTCAACAACTTGATCGGCTTGCCGCTTACGATCTTTCGCTGGAAGGAAGATCACAAGGTGGCGATACTCGAGATGGGGATGAATGCCCCAGGGGAGATCGGCAGGCTGACTAAAATAGCAAGGCCGGGGATTGGAGTTATTACCAATGTGACTTCAGCACATCTCGAAAAACTTCACACCCTGGAAGCCGTGGCTCAAGCCAAGGGTGAGCTGTTCGCAGCTATGGAGGGTGGTGGCGTAGCCGTCGTCAACGAAGAGGATCCATGGGTGATGAAGGTGGCAGGGGTCTATTCCGGAGAGAGGATCACCTTCGGGATGAAGAATGAATCCAACGTTAGGTTTTTGGATGTTGAGACAGACGGGCTCGATTCGACGACGCTTCGTATATCTATCTTTGGAGATGAGTACGAATTTGGTCTGCCTGTTCCGGGGACGCACAACATCATGAACGCGATGGCTGCAATAGCGATCGGGTGCGCCCTCAAGATAAAACCGCAGGTTGCAATAGAGAGATTGTCAAAATTCAAACCGATGGCCATGCGGTTTGAACAGATTCAACTGGCAAATGGAGTGAGGTTGGTAAACGATTCGTACAATGCCAATCCAGGTTCGATGCGTGCGGCATTTAGAACGGCAGGCTCAGCCAAGAGGGCTGGACGGTTCATAGTTGCCCTCGGGGATATGTTGGAACTCGGGGAGGCTTCCTACGAGCTTCACAAAAAACTCGGGGAGGATGCTGCGAAGATGGGTGTGAATGTCATTCTCACTACGGGCGATTATGCGGAGGCGGTGGTGGATGGCGCTGTGTCGGCTGGCTTCAATTCGAAGAACGCAAAGAATTGTTCAGATACGAATGAGATTGGAAAAATCCTCGAGGACGAGCTTCAAGCCGGGGACGTGCTGCTAGTCAAAGGATCCAGGGGGATGAGGATGGAGAGGATTGTCGAGGCTCTAAAACAATCGGTAGGAACTGGATGATCGCGTGATACGTGTTGTGTGATGCGTGGTGCGCAACCTACGTATCACGCATCACACAGCACGCATCACGATAACAAGGAAACGATAAATGCTCTATTACTTACTATATCCATTGCACTCTGAATTCATCGGCTTCAACGTTATAAGGTATATAACTTTCAGGACCCTTATGGCGATGTTTACCGCGATGCTGATCTACTTCATATTCAATGGCATGTTCACCAGGTATTTGACGAGAAAACAGTTCTGGCAGACGGTTCGTGATGATGGCCCGATCACCCACATGGATAAGAGGGGTACGCCGACGATGGGTGGCCTCATGATGTGGATAGCGATATTGGCATCGATGTTGCTCTGGTCGAAATTCATCGATCCATATGTCATCCTCGCGTTTGTAGTCGTGATAATCTTTGGCCTGATCGGGTTTATAGATGATTATCGCAAAGTCGTACTGAAGGATCCTAAGGGCCTTAGGGCGCGGTGGAAATTCCCATTGCAGTTGATATGTGGCACGTTAGTCGTATTGGTTCTTTTCGATGTCTTGGATTTTCCGAGGACGCTATCCGTGCCATTCTTTAAGACATTTATTCCGAATTTGGGATGGTACTACATCCCGTTTGCGATTTTGGTGATAGTTGGTGCATCCAATGCGGTCAATCTGACGGATGGATTGGACGGCTTGGTGAGCGTTCCGTGTATGGTCTCGTTCTTAGCGTACGGGATTCTTGCATACGTCTCTAGTCACGCGGCGATATCGTCATATCTTTCCGTTCAGTTTATTCCGGGAAGTGGGGAGCTCGCGGTGATGTCTGGTGCAGTCGTCGGTGCGTGTACAGCCTTTTTGTGGTTCAATGCGCATCCGGCGTCGATATTTATGGGGGATGTAGGATCGTTGCCGCTTGGCGCTCTGCTCGGATATATATCGATTGTGACAAAAAATGAAATTCTCCTCGTGATAATAGGTGGCATATTCGTGATGGAGACCATATCCGTAATTACGCAGGTCATCTCATTTAAATTGACGGGGAAGCGCATCTTCAAGATGGCACCGATACATCATCACTTTGAACTCAAGGGGTGGTCGGAATCTAAAGTTATTGTGAGTTTTTGGATCATTTCGATAGTCCTGGCGCTCGCGAGTTTGGCGACTCTGAAATTGAGATAGGTACTTATAATGGATTTTAATGGTAAGAAGATTATCGTAGTTGGATTGGGTAAGTCGGGCGTCTCTATCGCGCGCTACCTTGCGGGTAAGGGTGCGAAAATTCTCATCTCTGATCAGAAGGGTGAGGATCAGCTGCGCAAGGAATGTGAAGCACTGAGGGGGTCTGAAATCCAATTTTCGCTCGGCAAAAACGATCCCGCGCTCTTTCAGAACGCCGATCTCATTGCTCTAAGTCCTGGAGTGCCGACGACGCTTCCAGGTCTCGATGAGGCTAGGGCCAAAGGTATAGATGTCGTCGGCGACATGGAGATCGCATCCTGGATGATGGATAGGCCAATCGTCGCAATCACCGGAACCAACGGGAAGACCACCACGACATCGCTCACAGGCCATCTATTGAGGGAAGCTGGGATGAACGTCGTGGTCGGAGGGAATATCGGCGAGCCGATCTTGGATTTGATGGACGCGGCGAATAGATCCGATGCGGTGGTGGTGGAGATGTCCAGTTTCCAGATAGAGACCTCGCCGTCATTGAGACCCAAGATCGCTGCGATCTTAAATATTACACCGGATCATCTGGATAGGCATCATAGCTTTGAGGAATATGTAAGTTGTAAGGCCAAACTTTTTGACAGGGTGATCGACGGTGGAACTGGAGTATACAATGCGGATGACGACAGGGTTGCTCAGTCGATTCTCGCCTCCAGGTGTAAGTTGTTTCCATTCGATGCCACAGGGCATCTATTTTCCAAGGGTAGCTTGAAGGAGGGTCGCGCGTGGTTCGACGGCCAGAACCTCTGCGTATGGCCATACGGAGGTTTGGTAAATAAGTATAGCTTGGATGGCGTGCCCTTAAGGGGGGTTCACAACAGGGAAAATATGCTGACAGCACTTGCCATCTGCGAAACCCTAGGTGCGGAACAGGCGCTTTTACTTGCAGGGTTGAAATCGTTTAAAGGGTTGCCTCACCGAATGCAATATGTCGATGAGGTAAATGGTGTCAGCTTCTTCAACGATTCGAAGGGCACAAACGTCGGAGCCACGCAAAGGGCTCTGGAACAGTTTGCAGAACCCATCGTTCTGATAGCCGGAGGCTTGGCGAAGGGTGCGGATCTCTCCGTGTTGAAAAATCTGATCTCTGAAAGGGTGAAACAGCTCGTGCTGATAGGTGAAAGCCAAGATGATATGGCGTCCCTCTTCGAGGGATGTGCATCCATCGCGAGGGCGGATTCGATGGAGGAGGCGGTGTCACAAGCGTATGGATTGGCTGAGCCAGGCGATGTGGTGTTGCTCTCACCGGCATGTGCGAGCTTCGATATGTTCGAGGATTATGTCCATAGGGGTGAAGTTTTTATGAGTTCGGTTGGAGATATTTTAAACAAGGTTAGGAGATCGTAAGACTGATGGATAACTGCGATTATCAAAGGGTGCATATAGATTCTTGGCTTCTCTTCTGCGTGATTCTTCTCGTGGGCATAGGGATAACCATGAACTATAGCGCCAGTGCAGTTCTCTCGAAGGAGAAATTTGGGGATAGCTACTACTTTCTAAAGCGCACCCTGATCTTCTCGCTCATCGGTTTTTCAGCTATGACGGCGTGTATAAAGTTTTCATATTGGAGGTATAAGAGCTTCGTATATTTCATCCTCGTGGGAGCGATCCTTCTGGTGGTTGCGGTCTTTATTCCGGGATTGGGAAAAACGATCAGCGGAGCGAATAGGTGGGTTCAGTTAGGACCGATCACCTTTCAGCCCTCTGAGGCTGCGAAAGTAGCTATGATAGTCTTTCTCGCCTATTCGCTTGAGAAGAAGTCGAAAAGGATAAAGAGCTTCGCCGTTGGGTTTGTACCCCATATATTTTTCATGAGTGTCGTGGCGGCGTGCATCCTGTACCAGAGGGATTTCGGTTCCGCAGCGACCATCGCTGTAATAACCTGGGTGATGATGTTCGTAGCTGGCGTCAGGGTTCCTTACCTCCTGGGAATGTTCCTTGGATTCCTGCCGGTCGCATATATGCTGATAAGCGGTTCCGAGTATAGGAAGCAGAGGATCCTGGCCTTCTTGAATCCGTGGAGCGATCAATACGGTTCAGGTTTTCAGATGATACAGTCGTTTGTCGCATTCAACGAGGGTGGGTGGTTTGGACGAGGACTCGGTCAAGGTCAACAGAAGCTCTTCTACCTTCCCGAGGCCCATACCGATTTCATATTCTCCGTGATAGGTGAGGAACTTGGCATCATGGGCGTTGGATTGGTTATAGCCCTATTTGGTTTTTTCTGCTACCGGGGTTTTAAAATTGCGTTGGATGCTCCTGATCTCTTTGGAAGATATTTGGCGGTGGGCTGTACGCTGCTGATTGGACTCGAGGCGCTCCTGAATATGGGAGTCGTCATGGGGCTTTTGCCGACTAAGGGGCTTACGCTTCCATTCATAAGCTATGGTGGATCGTCCCTCGTCATATCGCTTTTGGCTGTTGGTATACTATTGAACATCTCCACCTATAAGAGGGTGGATAACGTTTGGTAACGACATATGTCAGAGAAATTTAAAAACGTGATGATAGCGGCAGGTGGTACGGGTGGTCATATCTTCACAGGTGTGGCTATCGCTGAGGAGTTCGTGGAGATGCTGCCGAACGTGCGTCTAACCTTTGTAGGCACCCGCAGGGGATTGGAACAAAGGGTTATCCCCTCCCTCGGGTGGCAATTGGTTATGATGGGAGCGCCAAAGTATAAGGGCATGAGTGGATTTAGAAAACTGATGGCCTTGATCAAGGTGCCGTTTTCAATCTTAAGCGCCGTGAGGATTGTAAGCTCAAGGAAGCCTGATATCCTCGTCTCCATCGGTGGCTATGCATCCGGACCGCTATCGATAGCGGCATGGCTCTTCAGAGTTCCCATAGTGCTCATCGAACCAAATGCGATACCTGGCATGGCGAATAAACTCGTGGGGAGATTTGCGAGGCTCATATTTGTAGCCTTCGATGAGGCGAAATCGTACTTCAACTCAGCAAGGGTCATCAAGTACGGAGTTCCTGTGAGGAAGGTGATTCGTGAAGCAAAGCATGACCTGAAGGATTCTCAGGATATCTTTACGATATTCGTATTTGGGGGTTCACAGGGTGCAAAGCGCTTAAACGAATCTATGAAGGATGCAGCCAGAGCCCTTTCCGATATAAAGGATAAGATAAAAATTATTCACCAGACCGGCAGCGCGGCCGAAGTTACCGGGGTAAGGGCTGTGTACGATAGCGTGGGGATAGAATCCAAGGTCTTCGGTTTTACGGATAGAATTTGGGATTGTTATCGAAAGGCTGATTTCGTTATTGCGAGGTCCGGCGCTGCTACCGTTGCGGAGATTTCGGCCCTTGCGATTCCATCAGCACTCGTTCCTTATCCCTACGCTGCAGATGATCATCAGATGGCAAACGCGGACGCCTTGGTTAAGGCCGGCGGAGCGACTGTGATCAGAGATAGGGAGTGTTCAGGTCCTAGGCTTTCAATACTCATACGCGAAATGGTGACGAAGCCTGAAAAGTTGATTGAAATGCATAAATCGCTCTCATCGATGAAGTCGTTTGATGCTTCAAAGAGAATAGTTGG
>CAYWIG010000063.1:0-7672 GCA_964458295.1 uncultured Myxococcales bacterium | reverse complement strand
GTTCAATAATTCTTAATTCTTCATTGTATTCTTAATTCTTAACTCTTAATTCTTAATTAAGGTTGACGATGCTATACAAAAAATACGTATTCACTCTGTTCTTACTATTTCTACTCATAATTCCAAGTGTGCTCTTTGCTCGTCAGTATTCGAGTTTTGGTCCAATCTCAATTCGTAACCAGAATCCTGTTTATCTACAAAATCTCGGATTGACCCCAAGGCAAGCTGCCCCTCTTCCACATGGTACCATGGAGATTCGTGCCGATTCCGCATATTCCAACCTCTATGAATTTGCTCAGGATACGACGAATACGCTCGATCTCGATATGGAGTTCTGGAGGGTAGGGCTTCACTTCAATTACGGGATATGTGACAGTTTCGAAATTGGAATGGAATTTCCCCTAGTCCACTTCAACGGTGGATTTCTGGATAGTTTTATACAGGAGTTTCATAAATTCTTCGGCCTACCGAACGGTGGTAGGGATTTGGTGCCGAACAATAGATTTAGGTATAGCTTTGTGGCAAATGGCACTGAGAGATTTGGCTTTCAATCAGCGAATATCGGCATAGGCGATATCTCATTTCACCTCAAACATCAGGTTGCCGGTGAGGATAGCGATTGGCCCGATCTCTCGTGGTTCGCGGAGATAAAATTTCCTACGGGCAAGCGGAGCAGGGGATTCGGAAGCGGCACACTGGATTTCGGAATCGGGGCGCTTCTGGATGCTTCATATAAACGCGTCCATGGTCATTTCAATATCGGATATTTTGTTCTAGGTGGGAATAATCTTATCGATAGCTATATGTATAATCAGATGTTTTCGTACACGATAGCGGGGGAGGTGACGATCCTTCCGACGTGGTCCGTCATAGTTCAGCTGAACGGTTCAACTCCACTCCTACAGAGGACCTCATTGTATACTTGGAATGGTGTTCCGCTCGATCTTATAGTGGGCTTCCGAGGTGAGGAGAAGAACGTGTTCGGCAATACGGATCTCATATGGCAGGTCGGCTTTTCTGAAGATGTAACCTCGAGAGGACCTTCCGTAGATTTTACAGCATTTCTCTCCATTGGATTTAGGTTTGGACTTTTAGGACGTAATCGACCGGAAGGGGATTGGATCGCTTTGAACAGTCGTTAGTTACTAGTCGTTAGTATGAATAAAAAAACCGGCCATTGTGACCGGTTTTTTGCTATTCACTATCTACTAACGACTGTCGACTAATGACTAACGACTAAAAAGGTACATCATCCGGACCTGCATCCATGTTGAATGAAGGCGTCGCGTTAGTGTCGGCGGTTGTGGTGAAATCGGAACCTTTGCTCTCACCCTTGGAACCCAGGAACTGAACGCGCTGGGCGACGACTTCGGTGGTATAGCGTTTGTTACCCTCTTTGTCGTCCCACTGGCGGGTCTGTATCCTTCCCTCGAGGTAGACCTGACGGCCCTTAGCGAGATACTGAGCACAGTTCTCAGCCTGTGCACCCCAGACTACGATCTTATGCCACTCGGTCCTCTCCTGTTTTTGGCCGCCGCCATCGCGCCAAACTTCAGACGTGGCTACATTGAACTTCGTAACCGTCTTGCCGCTGCCCGTCACCAACTTTTCAGGATCCGCACCCAAACGACCTACCAAAATAACTTTATTTACGCTCATGAGTTCACCTTCCTCTTCTATATTTATTCTTCCGTTTGTTTTTTAATCTAAAACCTTTCAATCGTCGTTTTTTTTTAACTTATTCTCCAAGCCGCGCATCGTAACCTTCCACTCGTCATAGGATGTATCGGTCTTCCAATGGGGGGTTAGCTCCTTGGCCGTGGCCAGCGAGTCCAATGCTTCCGGGATCTCGTTTTGAGCGACTAGGGTTTCGGACAGGGCTAAATAGTTTTCCGGGTAGTCCGGAGCGAGCGACGTGGCCTTCCTTAGATATTCCTCAGCCAGAGAAAGGTCTCTCGTGACGCTTTGGACGTTCGCCCCTGTCTGAGGAAGCTGAGTATAGATCTGGCCCATCATTCGATAGGCACCGGCGTGATCGTATTTCGGATTGACTTCGATAACTATCTTGCAATCCTCAATCATCTGTTTGATGCCCTTTTGATAGCCGATGATCCGAATCTGGTAATACAGGCCGGTGTTTACCGCCCGCCAGTAGTGGCATCCAGCATTTTCCGGAGCATGCATCAGACAGCGTTCGGCATATTCGATTCCATTTAGCGCGAGACTCTTTGCCTTGCCTCTCGCCTTCGTTTTCATCGATGTGAGGGCTGCGTCCTTGGAGGCTACGAGAAGTTTCTGTGTGGTCCATGTCCCATTTTTGGCTAAAGTTTCAGGCTGTTTTCTGCCACCGGAACACGCACAGGCTATCGACAAAATGGCTAATAGGAGTACGACTCTCTTCATATACATCCCTTTCAAATCGTGAGTAGGGTGCGGTCCTATCACGCTTTACCGCCATCTTCAAGGGCTTATTACAGATTCTTGACGCCGTCCGATCCCTGTGATAACCACGCCCTTCAAATTCAGGCGGCGTACCCAAATGGCTAAGGGGGCGGTTTGCAAAACCGTTATTTATCGGTTCAATTCCGATCGCCGCCTCAAATATTTATTCAATTCAGGTAGTTAGGTGTAATAAGAAGGGCGGCATTGTATGCCGCCCTTTTAGTGTTTTTCTCAAGACCGATCAATTATTCACTTTTTGGTCCCTGAATGCGTACATTGCATTCACTTCCTCCCATATTACAACCGGTAGATCTAATCATGCCTTCATCTCTATCTATATTGCAATACAGGCAATTCATTTCGTTGGAGATTATCTCGCATTCCCCGCCGGAATATTCGAAGAGGCCGACTGGCTGACTATCTGAGATTATTGTATATGTAATCCCATCGTCTGCCACACTTATTTCAATGCCGTCGGTTTCCGATGGGAAACAGTCATCATCTTCACCTCCAACGATATCGTAGGTGCCAGATAGATCGAAGTTTTCACAGGTGTTAGGCGAGTCGACATCCATTCTACTATACTCCTCACCTATTGCATCACATACATCGTAGGAATCGAACTCTCTTGCATCGATAGGTATGTAACTCTTAACAGATGAACTGATACTGCTGGAAATCTCTCCCAGCGAGCAGTCCCACGAATCCTCCGTAGAGAATGCCACAACCTCGTTTATATCATCTGGTAATGTTATCGCATAATCGGAGACGGAGACTGAATCAAGGGCCGCCAGAAGCTCTGCATAAGGGGATATTGATTCGTCGGCTTCGAAAACCTCATAGACTCCGTCCGTTTCGGCTCCGATGCTAAAGACCGACGAGCTGCTACCCTCGGAGTCCGGGGATTCCATGATGGCAGCCCCAGCGCTTGAAGTGAAATTTGAATATAATTGTCCACCGTTTTCACCGGATATATCATTAAATCCTCCGGTGATTATATTCATTATTCCATCTGCGACTATCGTGGAATCCTCCACGTAACTCAAATTGACTTTGAATCCCTGATTGTAAGTTGTGGAACTTGTGACGTCCTCGGTGCTTGGATCCCTTCCATGTGTGCCGTTGATCGTGATCCAGCTGACGAGACTTGGATCGTAGCTCTGTAGAAGGGCGTCATCAGAATCCATTTGAATGGAGAAGGATGTTTTGTGGAAATCACCTCCATTTCCATCGTCATCGAGCCAGTGACTGGTGACATGACCGGACCATATCTGTGCCGACTTATCACCAGTAATTTCCAGTTCGATCGATTTATTGTTCACGCTGACACCGAAGTCCGCGGGATCATCGGCCTCGCAGACATCCATCTTAAAGGATATCAGGTCACCATCCTCGAAATTTCCGAGACGGACGGCGACATAATTTGGTTCCCCATCCTCCTCATCATCGAGATGAATGAGAAAAGTTCCATATTCGTTTAGCGGTATTTGGCTTACATCGAGATCTTCGCTGCTGCTCTCTGTAGCGTTAACATAACATTTCATCTGCTCAGCACGCATTGACTGGGAACGAGCGACGGGCTCCAAGAAATTTTTCACAAGACAGCCTGCCCGCGACTCCGTTCCCTCTGAACTGTCCTTTGCAACGGAACTTCGGATGGGTGCCGATAGCGATCCGTTAGCGACGGCGATCTCTGAAAAATCGAAATTCAAAGATGGGAGTACGCTCATATCCTCAACGACGACAGCATCTCCATCCGATGAGTCGGAAGTACTAGAACCACCGCTGCATGCCGAAAGGGCTGTGACGAAAGCGATGCTGAGGAATAAGGAAAAGAGTTTTTGATATCTCATAAATCCCCCTTATTTTAGTAGATCGGAGAATATAATAAGCAATACTCGTGCCAGTGGGTGATTTTTTAAGTGCTTGAATATAGAGGGAATTATTCACGTCCGTTTTGAATGGTGGGTTAAAATAGACCCATCATATTCTGAGGAATTAGAAAAATATACGCGATTCCATACAGATAGAGATTAGTATGTGGTGTCAAAAAAATGAACCTTTCGTTAGGAATATGACGGAAAAAGCATCAAACCCAGGGGTTTGGAAATTGGGTTGCGTGCTTTAACCCCTGGGGTTGATGGATGGATCATTAACAAATTAACACCTCACGCTGCCTTCACCCTTTTTCGCTCTAGGTTTGTATCCCGGCTGTGATTTGTAGTGCTCCAATATTCTACCCATGTCTTCGAGAAGCAGGTCGGCCATGTCGCGACTGAAACCTTCCTTCACGACGATGCGGAGCACCGCCATGTCGGTGCAATTTTCTGGAAGGGTGTACGCCGGAATCAGCCATCCCCTGTGACGAAGCATTTCAGAGATGTCGAAGACGCTGAAGTTTGAATCCCGTTCGTTCTTAACTTTGAAGATGAAGACCGGAATGTCATCGCCACGCGTCAAACACTCAAACGGTCCAAGTTTGTCGATCTTGTCGGAAAGGTACAGGGCTACATCCTGTGAAGTCTGTTGAACGCGCTGGTATCCCTCAAATCCCATTCGTAAAAAGTTGTAATACTGCGCGACGATCTGATTCCCAGGGCGTGAAAAGTTCAGCGCGAAGGTCGGCATGTCGCCGCCTAGATAATTCACGTGGAACACGAGATCATCGGGTAGTTCCTGCCAGTCGCGCCATATGACCCAGCCGACGCCTGGGTATACAAGGCCGTATTTGTGTCCCGATACGTTAATGGATTTCACCCACTTGAGGCGGAAATCCCATTTAAGATCGGGTTGCAGGAATGGGGCGATGAATCCTCCGCTAGCGCCGTCGACATGAATTGCAATATCATGTCCCGTTTTGGCGTTGTACTTTTCTAACGCATCGTTGATCGCCTTAATATTTACATATTCGCCAGTAAAAGTGGTGCCGAGCGTCGCACTGACACCTATTGTGTTTTCGTCGCAACGCTTGATCACCTCTTCAGGTGTGATGCCGGTGCGGCCGTTTTCCATCGGAATGAAACGGGGTTCGATCTCCCAGTACCGGCAGAATTTTTCCCAACACACCTGAACGTCCACGCCTAGAACGAGATTCGGCTTGTCGAAGGATTTACCCTTGGCCTTCATCCGCTCCTTCCACTTCCATTTGAGCGCCATACCGCCCAGCATCACAGCTTCGCTGGAACCTGTTGTCGAACATCCGCATGCCTTCGCTTCATCCTCTGCATGATAAAGATGTGAGAGAATATTCACGCAGCGCATCTCGAGCTCTGCCGTCTGAGGATATTCGTCCTTGTCGATCATGTTCTTGTCGAAACATTCTGCCATGAGCTTTTCGGCCTCAGGCTCCATCCAGGTCGTCACAAACGTTGCGAGGTTGAGTCTCGCATTTCCGTCCAACATCAGTTCGTCGTGAACGATCTGATAGGCACTGCGCCTTCGCATTTCATTCTTCGGAAGTCTGTACTTCGGTACTGCTCCTTGAAGCTCACGGGACCCGAAGGTCGGAGTAATGAGCTGATCGAGGTCATCCATCTTCTTTAGATTGTGTTTTGTATGTAACATAAGGTCTCTCCTTTTAAGTTTCCAATTTAACCTTTCGGCATCCATTCCGGTTTCTTCATCTTATGTATGATGAGAGGTGCGCCAATGAAAATTATGCATCCGCCGATCAGAAATAGCACGTAGAATGCGGGGCTGCCGGTCTTAAGCTGTGATGGTGGGAAGAAACCCACGATGCATGCAAAGACTACGGCGAGAATACCAGCGCCGGCTACCATCCACATTCCAAAATTTCCCCCGGGAACTTTATAAGATCTGTGCACATCCGGCTTCGAATAGCGAAGCTTGATGGCGGTGATATAGAGAATGAAATACATGATGAGATATAGAATCGCAGTCAGCGCGGTCAGTAGGAAAAATGCGCTGCTTACGTTCGGCATCAACAGATAGACGAGAGTAATCAGCGTGACGATTATTCCCTGTACATAGAGTATGTGCGTCTGAATTCCGTTCTTGTTCGTGTATTGCAGGAAGGGCGGAAGGTCTCCATTCTTTGCGGTGGCGAGAAGACCCTTGCTAGGTCCTGCGATCCATGCCGTCACTCCACCGATGGCACCAAAAGCCGCTAGGAAGCCAAGGACTGGAAGCAACCAATCCAGATGATACAGATGAAGCATGTCTTTGAATGCCTGCATGATGCCTGCGGTAAGGCTGATATTCGCCTGAGGAAGAACAGCAGCGATCGACAGCGATCCCAACGTGAATATTATAATGATAACGAACATCGCCAAAAAGATCGCCTTAGGAAACTGCTTCTTCGGCTCACGAAGTTCCCTTACGTGCACTGCGCCGACCTCCATTCCTGCGAATAGGAGGACTATGCCAGCAAGGAATGCGATGCTGTTGAAATTGCTAAAGTCTGGAAAGATGCTGTGAGAGGTCGCCTCGAATGAAATTGGATGACCGCCAGTTACCCACAAGACTCCAAGGACGATTATGAGTATGCCCGGAAAGATCGTTCCGCCTAGCACTCCCGCGGTGGTCAATCTTCCGGATGATTTCATCCCTCGGAAATTTATGAAGGTAGCACCCCAGTAGACGATTAAGATTATCGCCACGTTGAATAATTTATTTCCCGCAAGAGACGGATCGATGAACATATATGATAGAGCTGCCGCTGCGAAGGCGAGAACTGTTGGATACCAGATTACATTCTGAATCCATTGCAGCCATATCGCCGTAAATCCCCAGTTGGAGCCAAACGCCTCCGACACCCATCTATAGACTCCGCCATCCTCAGGCCAACCGGTCGCGAGTTCGGCGGAGACAAGTGAAACGGGAATGAGGAAGAGGAGCGAGGCGAAGAGGAGGAAGAAGATCATCGGCAATCCCTCCTTCGCCATCATCGGCAGTCCGCGAAGACTCATGACGACTGCCACGTTCATCATTCCGAGCACGAATATGCTTAAGTAATGTTTTTTCGGTGCACCGTTCATTTCGTACCTCCTTTTTCAAGGGCCATCTTGAGGAAATTTACGAGGTAAGGTGTGCCCTGATTGTATGGAGCTTTGATCTCGGCGTGAAACTGTTCGCCGTAGATCATCCTGGACGTATTTTTAATCGCCTGAGTATATGTCGACATGCCGATAAGCTCAAAGTCTTTCGGGAGTTTTGCAACGGCCCATCCGTGAATTTCAACCGCTGTGAATGGATCGGGGATTCCCTTGAA
>CAYWIG010000062.1:0-7684 GCA_964458295.1 uncultured Myxococcales bacterium | reverse complement strand
AACTGCTGGAAATACTGCCCCTTTTATCGGTCTTTTCGGAACCGTATGGGGAATTCTGCACGCATTCTGGAAGATAGGAAGGACTGGCGCATCGAGCATCGCGATCATCGGACCGCACATCGCTGAAGCTTTGATCTCAACGGCCATCGGACTCGCTGCCGCCATCCCTGCTGTCATATTCTACAACTATTATGTGAATCGCATACGACTCATATCCAAGGACCTCTATGACTTCGCGGAGGATTTCAACGACAGGATCGATCGCGAATACAATGGCGCAACGTAATCAATGAGGATAAAAAAATGGCTATAAAAAGAAAGTGGTCAGATAGGACTGTCCTGTCCGAGATCAACGTAACACCTCTTGTCGATGTCGCGTTGGTCCTCCTAATCGTGTTCATGCTCACAGCCCCCTTGCTCCAACAGGGGCTGCCGGTGAATCTCCCAGAGGCATCCGCACCTGCCCTCAAGAGGACCAAGAAGGATATAATCTTGACGATACAGGACAACGGTAAAATTTACTTGGGTGATGACAAAGCTGACATTCCCATCGATGAGGTCGAAGGAAGGCTCGCAGCGATCTATTCCAGAAAGCAGCTGAAGGATCTGTTCATCAAAGCCGATTCCAACTTAAGATATGGAACGGTTATCAGGATTATGTCGATTGCAAAAAAAGCGGGCGTCGATCGTATCGGGATGATTACTCAGCCTGAAAAGGGGGAAAAGTCATCCTAGCTTCTACTGCAAAAACTTCTTCGGAAAAAAGCCCCAAACAATTTAAGCGTGGGAAAAAAATCGTGAAGGGATACGCAGCAAACACACCAGAGAAATCGGCAGCTACAATATTCAAGAGTGCCATCATAGTCTCCGCAGCGATACACATCGTGATAGCGGCGTTCGTCGTCTCATCGCCCGAGCTCGGTTTTTCACTCTGGGGAGATAGACCCATCAAGATAAACGCCATCTTCGTCGAAATCCCGAAGGGGACGAGCGAGGAGTTGGGAACAGGAATGAAGAAGGCCGAAGGCCTTCCAAAGAGTACCATCGAAGAACAGAAGCGACTCTTCCAACCCGAAAAACTCGAGCAACAGAGCTTAAAACCGAAGATGCGCGTACCCCCCGCCGAGGAGGATGAAAAGCAGAAAAAGCTCGCCAAGCGTCCCAAGATCGAAGCGAAAACGACCAGAAAAAATGACGCTAAGATGAAGAAACCAAAACCGAAAAAACGCCGTGCATCGAGGACAGACAGGACCATCAGAAATGCCCTCGCCAAGATCGATCGCGAACTGAGCGGTAGAACTGTCGTACCGGAATCGGCCCAGGTAAAGGAGAGCGGCGAGGGATACAAATATGGAACCAGCAATAAGCCGCTCAAGGTTCCCATCTCAGATCCGGAATATGTAAAATATCAGGCGATGGTCCGAGCCAAGATCATCCAGGAGTGGATCGTCCCGATGAAGTTCACCGAGGAGGGAAGCGGCAATTTCAACGCCAGGCTCGAGGTCATGATAAACACCGATGGAGACGTCGTGACGGTCAGATGGGATTCGCCCTCCGGACACGCCTCATTCGATCAGTCGGCGGTCAGGGCTGTCAAAAGGGCCTCGCCATTTCCCAAGCCGCCCGACAAACTCGCCTGGGAGGCCTATAATGAGGGTTTTCTCGTCGAATTCGACCCGAGCATAAAGTCACATTACTGAGCAACTGTCGATTTTCAGGACACACGGACGACTTAATTGATACCTAAAAATATACTTAAAATATCCATTGAATCCTCTGCCACATTATAGAATATTTCCTGAAAGGGAGACAATTATGAAAACCATATTCAGACTGCTTTCAGTTCTCATCCTCTTATTTGCGACGACGGTCGAGGCGAGGATTTACATCCCCGTGAATCAACCTTCCGACCAACTCTTCCCTATAGCCATCCCCAACCTCAAGGGTGGAGGAAAGGGAAAGAGGGTAGCGGAGATTATCAGGAACGATATGAAGCTCTCCGGTTATTTTGATGTATTGCCAGAAAGCGTGCTTGGAATATCAGGTAAGGAGGGCATAGGCCTGGAGGATATCAGATTCTCCTATTGGGCCGGCGTCGGAGCACAAGCCCTCGTCAAGGGACAGGTGGAAAGTAAGGGTGGAAGGCTCATCGTAACGATACGCCTGTTCGACCCCTACGGCAAAGAGATGCTCGTAGGAAAACAGTACAAGGCCGACACCGACAGCTTACGAAAGGTCGCACATAGATTTTCCGATGAAATCATGGAGGCCCTCACAGGACTCCGAGGTGTCTTCAATACGAAGATCTCCTTTGCAGCGGCCACCAGCAAGAGAACTAAAGAAATCTTCGTGATGGATATGGATGGATATAAGCCGTTTTCGGTTACTAAAAATAAATCCATCAATATCAGTCCGAGTTTTTCACCGAACGGCGGAAGCGTTGTCTTCACATCGTACATGAGGGGAAACCCCGACCTTTACGTGTCCAAGCTTGGCGGAGGTGGTCTGCGCAGGCTTACCGGCGGTAAGGGATCGAACATAACCCCGGCGTGGTCGCCACAGGGGGGTACGATCGCTTTCGCCTCCTCCGTTAGTGGGCCCGCAAATCTTTACACCGTATCACCTACGGGGAGGAGCACTCGTAGGCTTACCAGGAATTACAATATAGATATCTCGCCAGCATGGTCGCCAGGTGGAAATGCGATAGTTTTCGCCTCCGAACGTGCCGGTGGATTGCACCTGTTCAAAACCTCCGCCGTCGGTGGCGGAACCGAACGACTAACATTTGTGGGATACCAAAATGACATGCCGGACTGGTCGCCGATGGGTGATAAGATAGCATTCGCAGGAAGGGATATGGGAACATTTGATATATTTATCATGAATGCCGATGGCAGCAACATCCAGAGACTTACGATCGCCACAGGCAGCAACGAGCATCCTACCTTCTCACCCGACGGAAGGCTCATAGCTTTCTCATCCACGCGCGAAGGTGGAGCTGCGATCTACTTGATGAGGGCTGACGGGTCCAATCAGACGCGCGTATCAAAAGGAAACGGATTACTCCCAGATTGGGGACCACGGGTTGATTAAACATGTAGACCGGTTGCGGTTGCGATGCTTGAATCGTCTATCGTCAACCGGTTGTGTAACGTTTGACGCAACCGAATAACGTTTCGAGTCGCGCAATCGATCAACGACAGACGATTAAAATATGTTTGCTACAATAGATATCGGAACTCATTCCACATTAGCCCTGATCGCCGATCCGGATAGGGATGGCGGTGTAAGGCTGATCGCCGATCGGACCATCATTACCAAACTGGGCGAGGGCGTTTCAGAGACAGGTTACATCTCCAAGGAAGCGATGGATCGGACGATCGCCGCCTTAAAATCTTTTCTCAAGCTGTTCAGCCAGCATAAGGTTAAAGAGATCAAGGCCGTTGGAACGGCCGTTCTTAGGGATGCACAAAATGCCATAAACTTTACAAAGAGAGTAAAGAATGAGCTCGGCATCGATGTTGAGGTTTTAAGTGCAGAAAAGGAGGCTCGGCTAACATATGAATCATCTGCACTCGATTTCGGCAAAGAGATCATCGTCATCGATGTAGGTGGAGGATCTACTGAGTTCATCAGAGGACCTAAACCTCTGGCCATAATCAGCCTACCGATAGGATGCGTAAATCTAACCGAGGAGTTTATAAGTTCCGATCCCGTTCTGGACGTTGACGAAAAGGCGCTTCGAAGATCCATCTTCGATTATCTACATAACGAAGTAACGATGGATACATCCTCCGACATACAAAAGATAGTGGCCACCGCTGGCACGGCCACAACATTGATGGCCATGAATTTTGAATTAGAGGAATATGATTCAAAGTTGATACACGGCCAAGAGCTCTCTAGGGATTCCCTCAGCAAGCTCCTGGATACCATGTTATCCAAGAGCATAGATGAAAGAAAAGAACTCATTGGACTTCCGTCTGAAAGGGCCGAGGTCATATTCGCCGGCGCAGTCATGCTCGATGAGGCGATGAAACATCTTGGATGCAGGAAGGTGACGATCAGTGACCGCGGAGTGAGATGGGGAGTTTTTTACGAAGAGTTTTGCTAATTTTAATTAAGAATTAAGAATGAAGAATTAAGAGTTTAATTGAGAATTAAGAATTTTATAATGAAGAGTACCTCAACTCTTAATTCTTAACTCTTAATTCTTAATTGTTTATGTCCAACGCAAGCAAAAGACACGCACATATGATAGATGATCCCCTAAGAACACGTCCACTCGTAAACGCCGTTCGAAAAGCCGTAGAGCCTGGTGACACCGTAGTGGATATCGGAACGGGCCTTGGAATACTAGCCCTCACAGCCGCCGACGCTGGCGCGGATAAGGTCTACGCTATAGATTGTGACGCTGAAGCCATAGCGTATGCAAGATCGTCATCCAAGAAGGATGGGATGGATGAATACATTGAGTTTATCGAAGGGCTCTCCTTTCATTCCAACATTAATGTCAAAGCCGATCTGATAATTTGTGAAACAGTGGGCAGTTTCGCATTCGACGAAAATATCCTCGCGACATTGAGGGATGCGAAGGAAAGATTTTTAAAGCCGAATGGAAAGATCGTGCCTCAGGTCTTGGAATTATGGGGAGCACCGCTTCTCACATTACCGAAGATCTCTTACCCTTCGGAAACCGCCTCGGTGTCCAAGACGGATCTGGCCGCAAAGCCTGAGTTGATAGAAAGAATCGATCTACATACGAACTTTTCAAAGCGTATCAGGAAGACAACCACGTTCGAATGTTTCAAGCAGGGGGTCGTACCTGCATTCGCAGCGTGGCCCCGGGTAACCTGGTGGGACGATGAGATCACGGATGCATCCCCCCTTCTCCCTCAAACCCATTGGAAACAAGGGATACTTCCCATAGAGGCTAGAAACATCGCCTGTGGCGACATCGTAAAGCTGGAGTGCATAATCGAACCCCACCCCGAGGAACCCCTTATTATGACGGAACGCCTGTGGAGATGGGCCAACTAATTCATTATTGACTAATATTATTGTGCATTATATAATATTATTATGTATATATTAGATAAAGAGAGGTTTTTGAGCTCCCTCAAAAAGAGGGGATACAAGTCAATTGGACTACTAGCCAATGCCCTCGGAATACACAGAAATACCATACATCACTACTTATCAGGTAACGGCGTATTCCCTGAAAATTTTGAAAAGATCATTCGCGCGCTCGATCTTGACCCCCGTGACATCCTTATCGATAAGGAGTGCGAGGATAAAAAGAATTTTACGGAAGCGATCGCATCAGTCGTGGATAAGCTGACGTCCGAATTTAGAGATGTAAGCTTCATCCTCTTTGGATCTCGAGCAAGGGGTACTGCACAAAAATATTCAGACTATGACATCGGCATTTTCTCCAGCAAAGGAGTTCGACACGATACATATCTGAAAATTCTTGGAAGAAAGGACGATCTGGTCGAAGATCTCCCGTTTTTCGTAGATATAGTAAATTTAAATAACGCCGATAATGAATTTTTGAAAATAATATCAAGGGATTGGATGTTTCTAACCGGAAAACTAAAGGACTGGAATGAAATTAGAAGAAAGGCTGCATCATGACCTTTAAAGACATAAAATTAGAAAAATCTATCGATGCCCTAGAACACGCACTCACATTCATCGATAAGGCAAAAGAAGATGAGTTCTTTTTTTCAGGCATTACGAAGAACTTTGAAGTTTGCATGGAATATGCTTGGAAATATATGAAGCGATACGCCACCGATCAAGGAATAGAGGTGTTTAGTCCTAAAGATGCTATCAAACATGCTGGGAAGATGAACCTCATTGATGATGTTGAACAGTGGCTGGACTTCCTTAAAAATAGAAATCTAGCAGTGCACGATTATTTGGGAGTTCTTGATCATGAATATTTAAAGACAATTCAAAGTTTTTTTATTGAAGTTAAGAAGTTGGTGAGTAAGGATGTTGAATAGTCGTTACAGCAGGAACTTGGGAACCATAGGCGAGGAGGGTCAGGAGAGGCTCCTCCGCGCTCATGCGGTAATCGTAGGTGCGGGTGGACTTGGCGGTTCCGTCTTTGAAAATCTTGTACGTGCAGGTGTTGGAAAAATTACGATAATCGATCCGGAGGTTTTCGAGCCTACAAATCTTAACAGGCAGCTCCTATCCTCTGAGGAGGATATCGGGAGGAAGAAAGTGGAAGTTGCAAAGGAACGCGCTTCCAAGATTAACTCTGATATCGAGGTTGTTACCATCGACGATAAGATTACCAATACAAATGCTACAACCTTGTTCAAAAACGCAGATATCGTATGCGATTGCATAGATTCCATTCCGGATAGATTCGTAATCCAAAATGCGGCAAATGAGCTCGGAATCCCTATGGTTCACGCAGCGATCGCTGGAACATCTGGACAGCTGATGACGATTTTCCCCGGTGATGTTGGATTGAAGGTCATCTATGGAGATGAGGCGATTGTCCCGACGAAGGGTGCGGAGATGACTTTAGGTACCCCACCCTCCACAGTCAGTGCGATAGCCGCATTTCAATCGCATGAGGTTATCTCCATCATAACCGGCAACCAAGAACCTCTTCGTAACACCTTTATCAGAATCAATTTAAAGAGTTTGAAGATTGAAAGGTTCAACATCACCTAAGACCGGATAATGTTAAAACCGTCAAACTCCCTACCCTTCGACCGCCCTTTTAATGACACTTTAGAGCACGTGGATATTGCATTCAGAAAATATACAATAACATTGCCGAACTTCTGTGGCCGAGCGCCGATAGAGGGAACGGAATATGAACGTAACGATAGCAACATCTGTTATTATCGCTTTTCAATATATTGGTTCAGCAGAGGTGATGCAGACGACGATTGTGAAAGCTGATTAAAATAGAAATGTTACGCAAAAAAAAGCGCCTCTCCCCGGGCGCTTTTTTGTTGTTCAGGATTGATAGATCCTTCAACTAGTCGATTTAACTACATAAATCCTAGATAGAATTGTCAGATGCCAATATTTCCACACATCAGGATGATCCCTATCAAATGGAGACCGCCTGGTAGAAATACCCTCATAATATCAAGATATTACATCGCTTGGCGGGTTGTATCGAATATGCCTGGATCTACGCAACAACGGGTTGTTTCGGGACCGATAATATAATGAAGGGAAAACGACAGGGATTAAAGTTCCAGGAGGAGTGAAAAATAATGAGGAGAGAGCTCATATTTCTAATGGCAGGTCTAGTGGCGATGATATGCCTCAGTTCGTGCGGCAACAACGCTGACACTCCGACAAAGATGAGGATTTCCGAGGATGATGTGTTCATCGAAGGCGATGGAGAGATGCCTATAGGTCCGACATTCGATGGTTCAAACGACGATGTTGGATATAATGATAACGATAGCGACGATGATATCGGTGAAGATGGCGGGAATGGTAACGATGGGAGTTATAGTAACTTCAGCAATAAAAGGAGAAAAACTCAAACCATCAGATTGTCGCGAATCATAACAACACGCCTCAAGGATGGCTTATTCGGTGAGGAGTATCTACAACGATTGGCATCCATCTGCAGCTCAGAAGACTCATGCCAACTGGAGGCGCACGGACTTCCCAAAGGTCTATCATTGAAATCAGA
>CAYWIG010000061.1:0-7757 GCA_964458295.1 uncultured Myxococcales bacterium | reverse complement strand
CGCGCCCTCCTTCTCGGCCCACCTCGACTGTTCGATGATCTTCTGGGTATTTCCCGTGAAGTCACCAATCGTTACATTGATCTGTGATACGGCTATCTTCATGATAAGAGTTGTTTATGTCCCCAAAGTTTCAAAGTCAACCAAACACACCTCCGAGGTGTGATCATTGGGGTAGGATACCCTCACCTCGGAGGTGTGTTTGGTCTCATGCAATCAAAATCTTTACGATCCACTGTATCAGGAGTGCTGCCAAGAAGGTATACATCAGAAAATCCCTCTGCCTCTGCGTTAGAAGTGGCCTTAAGGATTTTCCAAAAATTATCATATAAGTTGCCCTTACAAACATATATGCGAGCCACAACGCTATCACGACTCCCAATGGATGCGCGTCGATGCTAGCACGAAGATTCCCATGGACCATTTCAGATATCGATGTCGTCATGCCACATCCTGGGCAATCGACGCCCAAGAAATGTTTGACGCCACATAGCGGCACCCTCTGCAGGAATGGAACCTGTAGATAAATGTAACCACATAAAACGAGGGCTGGGACAAGAAATACCATGCCCCAGCCCTCCCTTATAAAAACTTTCCTCTGTGACAACTTAATGTCTCCTAGACTATACTCCCGCTCTCTTTGCTGCAAAATCGCCGATGAGCGGTATCCGCCAACGCTCTCCTTGATACGCCTTAACCATGCAGACAATCCATAGGATGAATGCGGCGAGCATGAGAATCGGAACCAAGAAACCGATCATGATGCCGAGCACACTGGCGATCATTCCCATGATCGCGGCTACGATCTCCAGCGCTATCAATAGGACGATATACGCCACGCCGAATGAAACGGACTGCCAGGCGTGAAATTTAACATCCTTATTCTCCTTCTCAATCAGGAGAAAGATGATCCCGGTAATTGGTCCGCAGATATAGCACAGAAGCGCTGCTATATTCGGAGTTAAGCCTGTCCCGGGTGTTCCACCCTGCATGCCACCCTGAGGCGGTTGTGATTGTGGCGGTGTCGACTGTCCAGCTGCTATCATAATTCCCCCCTTTTTTCCTATATTAACAGGCTATTTATGCATAAAAAAGGCCATTTGTGCAAGGATCAATACATGGAATCCAGCTGTTGCCTATATTTTTTAGCTATCTCACCCCTCCTGAGTTTCAGGGTTGGCGTCAACTCACCACCGTCAATGGTGAATGGACCATCTACTATCTCGAATTGCTTTATCGTCTCGTACGAGGCCAGCCGTTTGTTCTTTTCCTCGATATGTTTCCACACCAACCGACGAATTGCAGGATGCCGACTTATTAGCTTTGGATCCTCGATAGGATAACCGTGCCTCTCCAGATAAGACAGGGAGACATCCTCGTTCAATGTCACCAATCCCACGAGATATCTCCTATCATCTCCATAGACCATGAAATGGTTGATGTAGGGACTATCCGTCATGATCGATTCGATCAACTGAGGAGCGACGTTTTTCCCTCCAGCGGTGATTATAATCTCCTTCTTCCTGCCGGTAATCCTTAGGAAGCCATCACGGGAATATTCGCCAATATCGCCGCTTCGAAACCATCCATCACTCGTAAATGCCGCCTTCGTATCCTCCGGCCTGTTTAGATATTCCTTAAAGACCGTACTTCCGCGAATCAAGACCTCACTATCTGAAGCCAACTTGATATCGAAACCAGGAAGTGGTTTTCCGACAGTCCCAAAGTGATAATCATCGAAGCGATTCACGGTAACGGCTGCAAATGTTTCGGTCAGCCCATAACCCTCCAGAACGAAGATCCCTACGGAATGAAAGAAACGACCGACATCCTCCGGCAACTTTGCACCGCCGCAGATAAAACAATATAGCCTTCCTCCTAACCTCGATCTCAATTTCTTAAAGATCAGCGCCTTGGCAATAGCATATTTAATTCTCAGTGGTATACGAATGGGTCGGTGTTTTTGAGTCAGCTTCCCATACTTCAATCCCACTGCAAACGCCCATTTGAAGATCCACCTCATCAATCGACTGGAACTCTCGATGTGGGCATGAACCCTCTCATAGATCTTCTCAAGCATCCTTGGAACACCACAGACAAAATGGGGTTTGATTTCGCGGTAGATCTCCGGCAGCCGATTGATGTCGTTTGCAAATGCCGTCTGGCAGCCGTGGACGAAGTGAAATACCTCCATCATCCTTCCAAGGACATGGGCCAGAGGTAGCCAGAGCAAACCAATCTCATCAGGGGAAAAACTGAAAACAGGTTCTATTGCCCTAACTTCACCGATTAAATTTCCATGTGTGAGAACAACTCCTTTGAGCTGACCAGTGGTCCCGCTTGTATAGACGTAAGTCGCAACATCGTCAGGGGAGATTTCATTCACAACAGAATCCAATTTTGAATGATCCCTAGCTTTAAAATTCTCAATCAGTGTCCCCATAGAATCAACACCATCCACGCTATCCATGCTGATCACTTTGATCTGATCCTTGGATTTCACCTTGCGCATCGCATCGTCAAGAACCTGCAGAAGGGCTACGTCCTCTACAAAAGCTATCGTAGGTTTGGAATCATCCAGGATATATGCAACCCTCTCCGCATTGAATGATTGATATATGGGCACACAGATTCCACCTGCGGCCATCACCGCAAAATCCGCTATGGTCCATTCGAGCCTGGTTTTTCCATAGATGATGACACGATCACCCTTCCTGATTCCAAAATCGATCAGTGCGCTGGCTATAGCTTTCACCGAACTTTGGACCTCAGCCCAAGACCTGCTCACCCATTGGTTATCGATTTCGATATGGGCGCAGGGCTTATGGGACAGTTCCTGAGCCTTCTCGAAGAATGTGCTAATTATATCGTTAGCCATATTGTAATATAAATAGTTACAGTTATTTCTTAAAGTACTACTTTAAAAGGCATCTCTTATAAATTCGATCCTCGGTTCCAGCCCTGTAAGATCTATTCCAATCACGTCAAAAATACAAATCGGCTGTTTATCATCCCTAATTCGATGTTTTGGATCGATCAGATATGCCTCTGCTGCTCGCCTGATCCGCCTCATCTGCCTCTCCGTGATTGACTCCAAAGGTGGCATGAAATCTAATCTTTCTCGAGTCTTGACCTCGATAAAGTGAAGCTCCCTGCCAGATTTCGCCACTATGTCGATTTCGCCCACATCGTATCGTACATTCTTGCCTACAATTTTAAAGCCCTTGCCGTGAAGGTAGTCTGAGGCACAATCCTCGCCAAAATCGCCGATCTCTCTCCTTTTATCCTTGGAAGTCCCCATATACCCTTAAACCATTAATATATCGCGATTTTCCTTGCAAACGTGGGGATAAAAAGCTATATGCCCCCGACTTTTTTGAATCGAATGAGCTGCCTATACGGCACTTTCAAGCAAGATGGAGGAGTTTTATGCCCCGCACCTGCGTTATCTGTAAAAAAGGACAGTTGGTAGGACGAAATGTGTCCCACGCTAACAACAAGACCCGTAAGGTCTCTTTACCCAATCTTCATCGTACCCGCATCGTGTTAAATGGAACTGTAAAGCGCGCCAACGTATGTACGCGCTGTCTTCGTTCTGGTAAGGTTCAGAAGGCCTAGCAGTCTATCCCCTGACCCTTTCGACAGATATAATACCTTTCACCCTCTCTAAGGATTTTATAACGTTTCTGAGCTGCGTTAGATCCTTAATCTCAATATCGAAACCGTTCGTTGCGGTCTTGTCGTCGTTTATCGTAATAGACGCCCCAGCTATATTGCTGCCCTCTTCGGTGATGGCCTCCGTCATCTTGGCCAACATACCCGGTTGATCAACACAGACTACACGAATTCTAGCAATTCTGGTTGCAGCGTTCGACATATCCCACTCGACATTGATCAGACGTTCCTTATTCTGCCCCAGAACCCTTGGACAATTGCTCACATGTATGGAGACACCCCTCCCCCTCGTCACAAAACCGATGATGGGATCGCCGGGTATTGGATTACAACATTTACCGAACGATACGAGCATATCACCCATACCGCCGACCTTCACCATCCCCTTGGATCGCTTTATCTTCCTTACGATCTTACCTATTACAGATTCCGCTTTCTGATCCTCTTCTTCACCTCTCAAATTCTCTTTTGGAATAAAGAGTTGGACGATCTGCTGTGCGGACATCTTTCCATAGCCGATGCTCGCAACTATACCATTCACATCATACGAAGCCTTCCTTGCATAAGCATCAAGCTCCTTACTCTTAAGCACCTGATTGATATTCAGCTTATTTTTCCTGCAGGCCTTCTCGAGAAGTTCACGCCCGATGGTTGAGACCTTCTCGTGTTCATCCTGACGCAACTGTTGTCTAATTTTCGCCTTAGCTCTGGACGTCTTTACAAAATTTAGCCAATCCTTATGGGGCTGCTTTTTCTTCGAAGTCAGGATTTCCACTGTATCGCCACTGTGAAGTTCATAGCGAAGCGGAACAATCTTCCCGTTGACCTTTGCTCCTATACATGAATGTCCAACGTCGGTATGAATGCTGTATGCGAAATCAAGCGGAGTCGATCCTCTTGGAAATTCGAGGAGCTCACCCTTCGGGGTAAAAACATAAACATCATCCGCAAAGAGATCGAGCTTAACCGTATCCAAAAACTCCGCAGGGTCGGATAGCTCCGTCTGCCATTCGAGGAGTTTTCTTATCCATTTAAACTTCATCTCATCGTCCTGCTCGATGAGCTTTCCTTCCTTGTATTTCCAATGCGCAGCGATTCCATGTTCGGCAATGGCGTGCATCTCCTGCGTCCTTATTTGGAACTCCACCCTCTCACCTTGAGGACCTATCACAGTAGTATGCAACGATTGATAGTTATTCGCTTTAGGCATAGCGATGTAGTCGCGAAATCTACCTGGGACCGGACGCCACAGCGCATGTATAGCGCCCAAAGCTTCATAACACTGCTGGATATTCTCGACTATCATTCGAAACGCTACGATATCGTGAACTTGATCAAGCGGTATATGCTGGATCTCCATCTTCTTCCAAATGCTGTGATAGTGTTTCAACCTTCCGTAGATGTCGCAATGAATGTTATGCTCCGCCATCTTTTCTATGATGACCTGCTTGATCTCCTTGATGAACTTCTCCCTCTTGCTTCGCTTCTTACGGACCTGGTCGTCGATCATCTGATAGACATCGGGCTTTAGATGTTTGAGTGCGAGATCTTCCAACTCGACCTTCATCTCCTGAATACCCAATCGATTGGCAATAGGTGCATAAATATCTATCGTCTCCTGAGCGATGGCTACCTGCCTCATCTCCGGCATATGCTCCAACGTGCGCATATTATGAACGCGATCAGCGAGTTTTATGATGATGACTCTGATATCCTTCGCCATAGCCATGATCATCTTTCGAAAGTTCTCGGCTTGGCGTTCTTCGGATGTAGTGAAATGAACCTTGGATAGTTTAGTCACCCCGTCGACGAGGTCCTTTACCTCCTCACCGAAGAGTTGTTCGACCTCCTCCAGCGTTGCCACCGTGTCCTCAACCGTATCGTGCAGAAGGGCTGTCGTGATGGAGGGAAGGTCTAGCTTCATCTTGGCTAGAATGCCTGCAACCTCCATGGGATGAACTAGATATGGGTCGCCGGATCTCCTGGTTTGACCCTGATGGGCCTTCGCAGCAAAAACGTATGCCTTTTTAATTTGGTCGAGATCAGCCTCTGAATTATAGGCTGAAATCATATCGAGGATGTCATGAAGACGAATCATATTTCAATGCTCACTAAGATTGATTCCCGGCAATCCAGATATCGTTGATAGGAACGCCTGGAAATTCCAATCTACAAATCCCAAATTCCAAATAAATTCCAAATTCCAATTTTTCAATCACCGAAACAAGCGTCCCATACAATAGACGACATTTTGTTTTGGTAATTGAAATTTGATCATTGTGATTTATTTGTTATTTGGTGCTTGTTATTTGTAATTTCTCATCGAAGTATCCGGATAACCCAACTTATTCCGCGTTCTGTACCTGCTCCCTCAACCTCTCAAGCTCCGCCTTACAATCTACTATCATCTGAGATATATTAGCATCCGAAGCCTTGGCGCCGATCGTATTGGCTTCCCGATTCATCTCCTGGAGAAGAAAATCGAGTTTTCTTCCGACAGAGCCATTGCTGCGAAGTAACTCCTTGTATTGCTTAGTGTGACTCTCCAGCCTCACAAGTTCCTCCGCTATATCCTGCCTGCCTCCGAGATATGCGGCCTCCATCTGAAGGCGCTGCTCTTCCACCTCAGACTGACCGAAGGTGCCATTAATCTTGCTGCGTATTCGATCAATATGAGTGCTGCGAACGCTCTTCGACCTCCTGTGAACTTGCTTTATAAGAGCGGACACCCTATTCAAGCGCTTTTGTTGGTCCCTCTTAATATGCACGCCCTCTTTCGCACGCATCTTCGCAACCTGCGACGTCGCCTTATCAATCAACTTTGATATCTGTCTCCACAGCCTCTCATATGAACCGCCTCTCTCCTCCACCTGTATGATCCTATCCAAACCGACGGTACTGAAAAAATCGATTTCATTTTTTAGACCAAGCTCCTTCTTCAACTGTTTCAAAGTCTTCTGATACTTTCTTGCCAAATCCCTATCGATCGAAATATGTACGCTGCCGAACAGAGGCTCCTTCTCCTTGAAAAATACATCGAACTTGCCTCTGGAGAACTTCTTCTGAACATGCTTTCTGATGAGGGATTCCAGCGAGGACATTCTTCCAGGAATTTTTACATTAACCTCATTGAACCTGTGATTGACACTCTTTATTTCAACAAAGAGTCTACCCTTGCCAACCTTCTCCTCAACCGTACCGTAACCTGTCATTGATTTCATAATAAGATCCCTCAAATGCCTGAGTGTTTAAGTGTCTAAGTTTTGTAACAACAAACAACTTTGTTGCTCCGGGACTAAGACACTTAGGCACTCAAGCACTTAGACACTGATTTTATCCTTCAAAGGTGACAGTCGTCTCACCAAGCTCTATTGCGTCACCGCTTTCCAGAAGCTTTGACTCAACTTCTTCGCCGTTCACAAAAGTACCATTTTTACTGACGAGGTCCAGAATGCCAACACCCGTCTCATCGTAAAACAACATAGCGTGCAACTTTGAAAGGCTGTTATCCGTGAAGACAATATCGGGCATCCGTCTGAACGATCCAACCTCATCCTTGGATTCCTTTTCGATACCCTTCGACTTTCTGAATTGGCTTCCTACGTATTGCAGGATCAATCTCTTCGTACCCTCGTCGAGCTCTAGGGCGATATCCACATTGAAGACAGCGGTGCTCTTC
Organism: uncultured Myxococcales bacterium; assembly: GCA_964458295.1. Classification (GTDB taxonomy): domain Bacteria; phylum UBA10199; class UBA10199; order 2-02-FULL-44-16; family JAAZCA01; genus JABGOS01. The sequence goes on along the minus strand of CAYWIG010000061.1, from coordinate 406 downwards.
AGATCGACGCTGGCCCTACCGATAGCCCTACATGTTCCCCTCTCAAGTTGAAAGGTCATATTCGTATCAGGCCCATCGACGACCTTGAAGTTGGCACGTGGCAGATCCCGGGCTGCCCCCCCCATATCCCTTTCGGAATGTATGTCCATAGCTTCTTCGATGGACATGATGGGTATTCCATCACGCACGGGATACCGCATATTGCAGCTTTCGCAAAAAAGGTTTTTACCAGCATCGGTTGACGAGACTGCCTTTTTACATTTCGGACATACCAAAATGTCTAATAGCTGTTTATCTAACATCTCTCAACGTCCCCTACCCTTATCGTACGTTGCAATCACCTTGTCGGTGATGTCATCTCCATGTGGTGCATAGAGTACAACATCCTGAGATTTTTCCAAGATCA
>CAYWIG010000060.1:0-7796 GCA_964458295.1 uncultured Myxococcales bacterium | reverse complement strand
GTAGATCCCGGTGGGACATCCACGAGGATGTAATCAAAATAACGTTCGACGTTTTTCAGATGTTTCCAGAGGATGTTCGTACAATTCGCCTGATCGACGAGGTGTGTTTCAGCGGCGAGAAGTTCCAATGAGGATGGTGCGAGATAGACGCCGGATTCCGTCTCCAGAATCACATCATCAATTGCGACTCCGTTGAAGAAAACATCGTAGAGCGAACCCTCCAAGGAATCCTTATCCACACCAAGACCTGCGGTGGCATTTCCCTGCGGATCCATATCGACCACAAGCACCTTTCGCCTCATCCTGGACAGCCAACCCGCGACGTTGATGCACGAGGTGGTCTTACCCGTGCCGCCCTTGTGATGCACGAAGGCGATGCTCTTTGCCGATCTCTCCTTCCTGTTGAACTGTGCCGACATCGGTTCCCCTGTTAACAAATTTACGACTTAAACCGCAATACCATCAGCATACGAGACGGTCCCCTTCCTTCCCTTCCCGTTTCGAAGCTCCTGCTCCCTCTTCCACGTATCGATCGATTCCTTGTCGAGGCGCCAGACGCCGCCGACCCGAAATGCCGGAATCTCACCTGCTTTGATATGGCGGCGTATCGTACATGGATGGACGCGAAGATAGTCCGCAGCTTCATTGACAGTTAGTGTAGTATTTTCCATCAGTTATCCCCCCCGGATGTTCATCTGTGCTCAATGCTGCTCAAGAGAGCGGAAAAGAATCTTTTCCGACAATATATTACTTATAATTTATTAAAATTGTGCGATTGGGTCAAGGAATTAGAATTGGAATATCACTTTAACATCATAATGTTAGAAAGAATCAGCGATGTAGCGCTTAAACCTTGGGACGTAACCCATTAATTACTGATCACCCCTTTGGTTAACCTATTGAATTCTAAACAGAATAGCCGTTAGACCGCCTATATAATGATATGAAGAGAACAGCCAAAAGCGGCATGATGATGAGTAAAATATTCTGAGTTCCATCGGAATGACCGATCATGCTGCAGCCACCTCCGCTGGCATCGGATGAGCCCTCTTTATTGAAGATCGGTTGATCGATATCCGAATCGGTCGGGGTTATCAGTTCATACTCCCCATCCGGTTCGCCCTTACCATCATCGCCCTTCAATATATCGTGAACACCACTGCTACTCTTTTTACTCGGCAGCGGGATGCACTGTCCAAAATTTTGGCTCCAGTACTCGCCTGATGGACACTCACCCTTATCCTTATATTCGCCTTCAAAATCCAAATCGACCTCATCACGATCCTTTGGCTTTGCATTCTTTCCGCCCTCGTCTGAATCATCGATATCTTCCTCTGAAGTAGCCTCTCCTCCATCATCTGATTGTACACCTGACGAAAACAGGATCCTCGTTCCAACCATCTCCCCACTCGCCGCATATAGATGAAGTGGTATTGAATCCACAAAATCTACGACAAAACCTATATCCATAATATAGAACTTAGGAGCATCGCCATCTCGAACAACCAGGAGATCATCTGTGCCAACTTCCTCGGAACACCCTTCGATAGTGTCCGACGTACACTCGAACACCAACTCCGATTTTGATCCCTTGTTCAAAAACTTAACCGGCGCTACATAAGTTGTCTTTTTCTGATCCGCCGTATATTCGACTTTAAGTCCAACCATACGATCCAGAGCACTAGCAATTCCCATATCGTCACGAATGACGATCGGGGCGACATCAACCTTACCTTTCATCTTTACAGTCAAGCCACCGCTGATATCGAAATTTGTCTGAGATGATAAAAATACAACGCTGCTCGATGTGGGATTGACCTCTAAAACGCTGTCGATGAACTTAACAGTGGTATCCGGTGAAAGATCAAATGTCGGTCCAGGATCGTAACTCGTGTTTCCACTGCCAGCTACGAAGATCGAACGTTTGATCACGAGCTCAACATGACCCTCCGTCTTTACGATTCCCCCTGCAGAGGCGTTGATGATAGCGTTTCCCCTGAGTTCCGGCCTGGGTTTTAGCTCATCCTTCCCAAGCTCCGAAGGCCCCCTGATCGTAATCGCAAATTCACCCACATTTAGATCGGTAATTTCAATCGGTAGTTTTCCAGCGAACTTACCGTCGCCCGCAGAGGGTTTGCGCAGAGCATCGAGGATCGTCACATTTTTATCCCTGTTAAAATTATCCTCTAAAAAGATTTCAGTTGAAATTTTCGAAAATAAACTGTCTTCCACGATTGCTTTCAACCAGTCAGTGTCGCCTGCGGAATTCGACTTTTTACAGTAGCCCCCTACGCAGCTACCCCCACCATCGAATGCATCCATAATGGCACGTGCATCCGACAGGATTATCCATTTACCCTTACCCTTGCTCAAATCCATGTTGATTTTATTGTCGCGCGTTATCGCCAAGGGGATGAAGCGCCTCAGACTATTTGCCGTGTGTTCTCCGTTATGAAGTCTGGGGGTACCAACGTGCTCCAACTGGGGGAGGATCAGCTGTACAGATCTCTTCTCCCACCGGCCGACATTGCAGAGATGTTTATCGCTCGCCACCCTCGCCAGCAACTCCTTCGGCGCACAGCTTGCAAGTTCCTTCTGATTTCTACATTCGAAGTATATATCGTCGTTCCAGCCATCTTTGATGGCCTTCTCAATCTTCTCACATCCTGGAGGATTGATTTCATATCCACCTTGATCGGTTAGAAGACCCACGCGCGCCGTCATCAGACATGGATTCGGTCCAACGAACCTCACGATGTGTTTCTCAATCCCCAAAGCCTCCTTATCATCGGTGACCTCGAGTTCGCAGCCCTTCATCGGTTCATCGTAATTCCCGGAGAGCCCAAGCTCGCGGTCCTGTCCATTGCCGATATTTGTAAAGAGAACATCATCCTCACACTCATATATATCGGGGTACCTCATACATTCGATTGCGTAGTATATACCTCCGCTGAAATGATCGGCATGTTGTACCGTTGTGCTCCAATCGTCATGCTTGAACCCGGAGTAAGCTCCGGCCGTAAAGATATCACCCGCCCTCTCCCAATCGTTACTTCCGAACGCATCCTCGGCAGCCTGACCCGCTTCGATAGTCGTGCTCACGCCGCCAGCGCTTGCGCGATCGGTGTGTCCAACGAGCTCGTTACAATCGCCCTTTTTCGCGCAGGAGTATGTTCCACCCGTCAACATATCGCCCGCTCCCTCCCAATCATTTTCTGTAAAAACATCTTCGGCAGCTTTCACCGTTCTCTTGCTGGCGGTGTAGCCACCACCTGATGCGATATCGAGTGCGGTCTCCCACCACTTGCCGGCAAATGCTTGGTTATTGATGGAGAGAAGGACGGTTAAAAAACATGCGATCGATAGGATTTTTCTCATTTGGCTTTCCCCATTTCTCTTCCTCGTTCTTATTATTATCGGTTGAGAATGGGGGGAAAGTTGCGAATTTGACAGAATGAGAGTAGCTATAACTATAAGATATTATACAATATTACGTTCCAGAACACGTTTTATCATGAATTCAACATTCTCATCGGCATCTTCATGGTTGATCCTGATCTCAGCTGGATTTTCTGGCATACAAAAAAGGCGGGATGAATCGAATCATCCCGCCTTCTGAGTTCAATCGCTCCGTAGTCCACAATTCAATTATTCAAAGCATGCATCGGCAACATTTAGATGCACCCCAGCATACACATAATCATCGATATCGGTAAACGTAAGGGATCCATCCTCACCGATGACGACCTGATATACGCGCCAGAGGTCGTAGCTGTCCGGATTCGATGTCGGTGCCTCATACTTCTTATAGAAGTTACTCGCCGTCACGTTGACCACGGCGTTTGAGTTCACAAGATCAGTAGTCTCAGTTTGAAAAGGTCCGCTGCCGGAATAGTTGTGTACGCAGAAACGATATGTGCCTGCAGCTACTCCCTTCACGACCGTCGTGATCTCCGGTCCCGAATAGCTGGTGTCATCGGTGTCCAATGCGATATACGGTTCACCGGTCAACGATCCCTTTAGCAACTGACTCGTTATATCCTTATCGACGAAAGAGACCTCAACACTACCTCCAGACAGGACAAAATGGGAATCGAGATCGGCCGGTGCAGGTGATGCATCCCCCCATGTGAGGATCGTACGCATATAGGGACTCGTAACCGTAAATGTCTCACTCAAGGTATCACAGTTGCCACTGCCACATGCAGCTACCGTAGTTTGCGCAGTTCCGGTAACGGCATCGCTCGTAAATTCCGCTATCCTGGTCGTGCAGGAGTATGATCCGCCAGGCATTACCAGTATGCAGAAGCTGCCATCGGCGATCGAGTAGGTGCTCGAGGTTCCAAAATAATCGACGCCCGTACACGTCACCTCGGCTCCGGCCACAGGATCCCCGTTGGTGTCCACGACGGTTCCGGTCAAACATGTCGCGTCATAAAGGGTATCCGCATTCCACCATGAAAAGTGATTTACGGTACCATCATAATATTGAGTTGTCGCTGATCCACCGCAAGTCTTTGTGAGCGTTGCATACTCCTCCCAAACTCCCGATGCCGTATTAAATGCCCAAGATGCGATGGTGGCTGGATTCACACCGGTATCGTTACACTCTGCATCCGTTCCATAGATGGGTATACGGACTTCCGCTGTCTGTCCCGAACACAGGCTCACCTCCTCCTCGCCCTGTGTACACGTTATATCCAACATCGCTGATGTCTCCAGCAATCCACTGTTGCTGCTGGCATCGGTCGCCATGAAGTTACCAGGGGCGTTTGCAATATCGGCGCCCGTAACATCAAGTGTCGTCAGGCTACATGTGACGTCACCCGTGATAACACCCGCGCTGCTATCACACAACGTACCTCCAGCCGTGCCTAATCCCGCACCGGTCGATGCGTCCGGGTAACTACCGGTAACGTCTGCATCGACTGTAATGGCGGATGCCTCGGGAATCATCTTCGTGGGTGCGAGCGAGATCGTCTGCGTTCCGTTGATTGAAACCGCGCGGCACGTCGTGACGAAGCCTGCTGCGCTAAAGCATACAGATACGTTTTCTCCCTCATCGATCTCTCGTACAAAAAACCACCCTTGATCATTCGCCGTCGCAACCGTTGAACCACCTACGGTAACGGTAACTCCGGATGTTACAGCTGAGCTATCGGAAGAGCTGACTATGTTACCAGCGATACACCCCTGCGCCTCTGTTCCGCACACGGTGGGATCGCTCTCGCTACCTCCACCACCGCCTCCTCCACCGCCGCCACCGCCTCCTCCACATCCTGCAAGGATCAGCGACATCATGATGGCCGATAGAATACATATCTTTTTCATAGATTCCCCCTTTTTAGGAATTAGAATTATCCAAGGAAACTATCATCTATTGAGGAGAAATTAAAGAGGTAAGTATACTCAGTCTATAATCCTAGACCAGGACTTAGTAGCTAAAATTGTTCGACTTTTTATCCGAGAAATTGTTTCCAACGCCTTTCCCAGAATGCATCGTCCGGGAGCCCAAGCCTACCAATGTTTTCGCGTCGTTGAACAGATAATCCACGTTGCCCGCTAATTATCGGCGATTCATGAATGGGTGTATGAATGACGACATCCGGCCAGGCGTGGGTCGGCCCCATAGCCTCGAATTCACCCTGCCCAGGATTTTCCAATGCCAACATAAATCTGCGACTACCCATTCCGTTGGCGACGACAGCCCTCGTGATTGAATGGTCTCTAGTCTCCCTATCATCCAGATATGTCCCACCCGTGTAACTTACCGTCGCCCCAGAAACTCCCCGGGCAGCAAGGAGGCGATTTACGGGATCCCGGTCCGTGCCAACGGTACGGCTCACGAAGGGATGATATCCCATATGTAGCGTTCCGCCATACACGATCACCCGCGCCTTCAAATCAGCGTCTAAAATTTCAGCCACCTTAAGAGCCCACGCAGAATTCGCAAGACCCCTGTCGAATGGATGGTCATCTATTCCAAAAATACGAATTCCATTTCTCACCGCAGCGATGACCATTCGTTCATAGTCAGGTGTACTCGCGAATCGGTCTCCATAAGATCTCAACGCCCGTCCAAGGGGAATATAATTTTCCTCGGTCGGTCGTTCATAAAAGGCATCGAGTTTGGCCTGCGTCTCCGCATCACCAAAAAACATCTCTATTCCGAAATGTGTGACGCCCAGAGCGCGAAGCTGTGGCATACTTCTGATCAGGTCGTGTTTTGCGCCGAGGTCAGAATGATATTCACCGAGGTAGAGAACGCGATGTCTACTCAAGAGCTGGGCATAATTCACTGCATGGGCATATCTAGACAGATTCGATGCTGTGCCGTTTAAAACGATGTCGGACCCTTGAGCGGCGGGCATCGCCTGCATTGAAACTAAGGGTGTTTTCATGATCGGCCTCATTTTTTTCTAAAAATCCTTTCGCGAACCGTTATCGACTACAGGCAAAAAAAGTTGCCTATAAAATATGACATCTATTTCAGCCATTTTTTGGGATTCTCTACAACATGTAGGCGTTTCAACCTTAACAAATCTGATAGGTTTGTTTGGTTATCCTAGATTTCAAGCGGTGGGATGGGACAGTCGAGCATGTCGGCAATCGCCCTTATGAGCTCCGACTCCTCGATGGTGACCTCACGATCGGCGGTGATGCAGGCTACAACTGCTTCCAAAGTGGCCTGTTTAACCCTCGGCGAGCTCTGGCTGAATTTGTTCAAGGCCTGATCCAACACATCCAACGTACATATATCCTCCGGCAACATCTCGAACGGATTCGTGCCAAGTCCAAAGTTCGATTTTCCAGTATCGAATGCGTGTTCCGCAGCCTGCCGATCCTTGTTTCCGAAGTGAGCGACTACCGAAAGTAATTGGCGGCATGGTGTTCTTAGATTAAATATTTGACGATATCTGATTTCGGTCGGCTTCACCTTCACAAAGCAGGGATCGAGACGTCTGAGTAAAATCTTCTCCAACAGAAATTCGAAAAGATCCTTCCTGTTGTCAGCATCCACCAAACTCTTCACATTTTTTCGAAACGCTGCGTACTGACTATCGGAGAGGGCCTTCAATGCTGGTAATGACATATCGACAATCGGTAAGCGATACTTCGGTCCGGCCTGTCTCACCTTCGGAAGGAGTTTTATCATCTCTTTATATACGGCGGAGTCGGCCTCCTTCTCCAGAAGCTTCAATTGGGATGTCTCGACATCGGTTTCACGGTTTATTAGCAGCGCGTAGATGACGGCCCTCGCTCCAAATGGTTCATGCACGTTCTTACGAAGTACGGGAGAGAGCGCAGCAAGCAAAGTGGAGGCGACGATGATGTTCTTTGCACTCAACTCACCGACCTTCTCGATAATTTCAAACGGCTTCGCATGAACCTTGTCGCCCTTCCCTGTATTGAGATTTTTTAAAACCTTCTCCTTCCAAACCTTAACATCAACCTCCACCTTCGGAAATTTTCCGTCGAACGATGGGTCTATCCTCCTTATCCTCTCTCGAATGTCGGGATGGGTGGATAGGGAATCTAAAAATGATTTCTTCAGTCCGTTTGAAAAGAAGAAGTGACTCGCTTCATCAGCTCTTGCGCTGTCCAGCTTCGACCCATAGGCAAGTCCTCCAATTTTCTTTAAAGCCCCCGCGATTCCATCCGGATTTCGCGTAAACTGAACGGCGCTCGCATCGCTTAAGAATTCGCGCTGCCTCGATATCGCCGCCTTGATGAGTTTACCGAAGAATACGCCAATATATCCTATGACGAGAAGGATCAGTCCAAGGAGTGGCAGC
>CAYWIG010000059.1:0-7813 GCA_964458295.1 uncultured Myxococcales bacterium | reverse complement strand
GCCATCGCCCTAGCACGTCGGGAAAATACCACGATATGCACGTTCGGAGATATGATAAAGGTTCCCGGATCATCATCCAACCTGGAGAGAGAACGTGCGGCTGGCTGTGATATCCGTATCGTCTATTCCACCCTTGATGCTTTGGATTTTGCGAAGAAGGATCCCAATAGAGAATTCGTATTCTTGGGTGTTGGTTTTGAAACGACTGCACCTACGATTGCGGCATCGATAGATATTGCATCGAGAGAACAGATCACAAATTACTCTGTCCTCTGTGCAAACAAGATCGTACCTCCGGCACTCCTGGCGCTACTCGCCGGCCCAACAAAGATCGATGGATTTATCCTTCCAGGACACGTGAGCACGATTATAGGATCGGAGTCATACTCCCCTGTTTTCGAGAATCATCCCGTCGCCTGTGCGATTGCTGGATTCGAACCATTGGATATGCTCGAGGCGATATACGAACTGGCAATCCAGATATCCTCAGGCGATCCAAAGCTGCACAATTCGTATCGTCGCGTCGTTACGGCAGACGGAAACGAGAAGGCGAAGGCGCTGTTGGAAAGAATTTTCGAACCATCAGATGCCGAGTGGAGGGGGGTCGGTGTAATACCTGGAAGCGGCCTGTCGATTCGGAACGAATTCTCTACACTCGATTCCGCAAAGAAATTCAACATCGATATCGAGGAGACCCTCGAACCCGCGGGGTGTCGCTGTGGTGAAATCCTGACTGGGAATATCAAGCCGGCGGAATGTCCCCTGTTTGGAGAGAACTGCACGCCGTCGCATCCAGTCGGTGCATGCATGGTATCCGGCGAGGGAACTTGCGCTGCGTATTATAAATATGGAAACTAACAATAATGAAGAATTTAGAATGAAGAATTAAGAATGAAGAATTAAGAGTTAAGGTACTTTTCATTATAATCAACAGACTCTTAATTCTTAATTCAATTCTTAATTTTTAATTCTTAATTGATCACGTTATGGAATTGACGATACAAAAAACGAATAGCAGGTCTCAATTGAGACGAAGGATTCAACTCACACTTTGGATCCTCGTGCCACTTACGATCGTCGCTGGATTCTGGTATCCCCTCTTTGGATTCGTAGCCCCCGTCGTTATGATCACGGGAATAGTGGGTGGATTCACCAACGGAAGATTTGTCTGCGGATGGCTGTGTCCACGCGGTGCATTCTTCGATCGCATCATGCCAACCGTCAGTCCGAAGAAGGATATACCAAAGTTTTTTAGAACTCCGCTCTTCAGATGGACCGCCGTGATACTGCTGATGGGATTCATGGTCCTACAGCTCGCACAGAATCCTACAGACGTATATCATTGGGGTACGGTCTTCGTAAGGATCTGCCTGATTACAACGTTGTTGGGCGTAGCTCTCGCGACATTCTATCATCCCAGAACCTGGTGTTCCTTCTGCCCGATGGGAACGTTGCAGAGCACGGCGGGGGGAAGGAAGTCTCCACTCTATATGGATGATGGATGCATAGGCTGCGGAGCCTGCGAAAAGGCCTGCCCAATGAATTTAAAAATTGTCGACAACATCGAAAATGGCAAGTTAAACGATAGAGATTGTTTAAAATGCCCCGAATGTCAGACAGCTTGCCCAAAAGATATACTGCATTTCTAAGAGGTAACATATGAACGAACCACGAATCACGATGGCGCACGGAAGTGGTGGAACACAGAGCCACGAACTCATTCAGGAGATATTCGCCAGCCACTTCACAAACCCGATACTGAATGCTATGGGCGACTCCGCAGTGGTTGAGATTCCTAGGGCTTATCTCGCATATACGACCGATTCATATGTGGTAAAGCCCATAATCTTTCCTGGTGGAGATATCGGCAAACTGGCAGTCTGCGGAACGGTAAATGACTTGGCCGTCTCAGGCGCCAAGGCAATCTATCTGACCGCTGGTTTTATCATCGAGGAGGGTTTTGAAATAGAGACGCTTGAAACGATCGTCTCATCGATGGCAGCAACGGCCAGGGAATGCGGCGTTACGATCATAGCCGGCGATACGAAGATCGTGGAGAAGGGAAACTGCGATGGCATCTTCATCAACACCTCCGGCATCGGACAACTGTTTGTAAAACAGGCGATGAGACCTTCTCGCATCGAGTCGGGTGATTTAATCAACGGTTCGATAGCCGATCACGGGATGGCGATCATGAGCGCACGTGAAGGATTATCGCTTGAGACCTCCATCGAAAGCGACTGCGCTCCACTCAATTCGCTGGCTGAACACCTCTCCGCAGCGGTGCCAAATATTAAATTTATGCGCGATGCGACACGCGGCGGTTTAGCAACCGTGCTCTGTGAAATAGTGAACGGAAGCAATTTCGGAATTGAAATCGACGAGGATAAGGTCCCACTCAAGGAGGGAACCGCCGCTGCATGCGAGCTCCTAGGAATCGATCCATTTTACGTAGCAAATGAAGGAAAGCTTGTGGCAGTAGTCCCGGCTGATTCAGCTGATATAGCCCTGGCCACAATGCAATCTCATTCACTTGGAAAGGATGCTCAGATAATCGGCAGAGCAACTGAAGAAAACACTGGCAAGGCGACACTTATAACGTCGATCGGCAGCAAACGACTCATCACGATGCTCTCAGGCGAACAGCTGCCGAGAATTTGCTAAATTATTCCAACGAACCTTCCTGATTTACACCTAGATTAAAACTCGCCTCCATGGAACCGTACTCACGCGGTGAGAATTGTCTTTCAAGTGTAACCGTATATGATCCACGCACCCTAGGCCTGTTGGATGGATCGAGGTCCCAATCCTCTCCCGCCTGAGATTCCTCATACGACCATTCCGTAAGGGTTAGAGTTCCTTCTGTTGAAATCCATGGATTAACAGTTGTCTCTGTGCTGTCAGGTGTAACGGTTATATATGCTGCCGATGTTTCAGAATCGGATCCAAAGTTATATGTTCCAGTTCCAGAAATATAGTCCGCATTGAGCGTTAGATAGGCCCATCCGAGATCCAGAGTCGTAGTCGAACCTCTAAGATTTATTTCATAACCCTTTGTAATTAAATTCTGGGACGATCCGTCGCTATAAGCGGTCGTCTCTACCCAAGCAGGAGTAAATGAAAAATCACCAAGATCGAGGGATGTAACGCCAAACGTACTCGGTGTATCTTCCTCATCATCACCTCCACCGCCCTCGCCTTCATTACAGGTCACCGTATAACTGATGGTTTTCCTGTCGTCGCTATTCATCACGTTCGCAATCGATATATGAATTTCATCAGATGAACTTCTCCCAAAATCGCTGAACGAATCGCCTGCGGCCGATAGAAGATTGCTGTTGCCGGACTGCATCGAATATCCCATCCAGTCGCTTCCTATTGTGCCCTGTTCAGAGTCAAATACAACGGCAATCGTAGGCCCGGTACTAGCTGATGACGGAGTCGAAGCTTCGATCTTTATCGCACGTGATGCATAGGATGCTATGTCCGAAAATGTTCCGGTCGCATTGGAGATGCTACAATCATCAGCATTCACAGAAACTGTAACGAATGAATTTAATGAAGAATCGCTGCTCGTTTCAAACAGATCTTCGGCAAAACCACTGACAGTTTCATCATTTCGCCCAAATCGACTGTCGTTGTTATGATCGAACGCCCTCTGACGCAAAAAATCCATATATGCATCTTTCAAAGAAAGACCTAGCGCACTCCGAAAACTGGCATCGATAGCACTATATAGAGCTGAAAACGGAGGTTGCCAGAGATATGCCGATTTATCGCCAATATCAGAGATTGCACTTGCATTTGATGTCACATCACTACCGATCTGATCGTACATATCTGCCACAAAACTCAAGCTGTTGTTGCCATATTGCCTTGCAAGATACGCAAAGAAATCCTGACCGGCGTAGGCCTTAACCGAGATACCACTGAAGTTCATAGTAGCGACACCGAAGAAGTCAGACAGAAGCATCGTTTCATCACCGGTGTAACTTCTGACAGAAATCGTACCGCTTTGATCGAGGGTCGTACCGTAGGTTGTAGCCGTCGCCTCCGCAAAGCCGGCTGATGACCAACCATAATACACATAGCTCTGTTGAACTGCGTGAAGCATCTCGTGCGCAATAGCAGCCATAATGGTACCAAGTTGGCCAGCCGCGACGCTTGCGGAATCATTCATCTGCGATGGATTGATGAACATCCTTCCATATTTAAGACCATTTGGAGATATGGGCTCACCTGCATAGTCCTGAGTATATTGTGCACCGCCCTCGGTAAGACGAAGAAGGTATCTTGCCGTACTGCCAAGTTCACCTGAACAAGGGCCACTGGAGTTCGTATACGCTATAAGATTGGGATCATCGAATCCGGCAGCTTCATAGGAGCCCTGAGCTGAGTCGGCATTATCTACAACATATGTCTCTACGGTACTTACGATCTGAGCATCGGATGGCGTATCACCGGGATTGATCGTGCCATCAGTCACCAGCCTTTGTTGAATCGCGCTGACAACAAAACTTGCGCTCTTATTGTAGACGATACACCAGTTTTGGGCTGACCAAGTATTCGGATCGGCCTTCCCGGATATGATCAACGCCCCACTAGAGCCCGCTGTCACCGCCCTCATGTTGGGATTGTAGATAACAGCAGCCGTAAACTCCGCTGGAAGACCTCTCGTCTCCACAGTTACTGAACTACCCGATATTTCACCGCTCATTTCCACGACGTTGTTATTGCTCGTATCCAGGAGCCTTATAAAGACCATCGTGCTGTTTGAATTTGCAGAAGGAACGGCACCGGAATCAAATGGCAGTGTGATCGTAACCGCCCCTGATTCGTTTGTTATAAAACCGGTCTCCCCTTTGATATCGAATTCATAGCCGACACCGTTTGAGGTTACATTGACATCACCCTCGCTGCTGTCGAAATCGAATGCATCGGGTAGGACCGTTACGGCTGAAATCGTCGGATCCTCCATCGCATTCACGCAGGGGCTTAAGACGCCGTCAGCCACATATACGGATGCACCATCCCCGGATTCAAAGGTCCCACCGGTCACTGTGCCCTCACAGGTTAGCTCAGGAAGGTCGAATCCTATGTTCAATCCGGAACCGATGCCGGATGAGGATGATCCCCCGCCCCCACCGCCACAGGAAGTCGTTAAGCTCAGCATCGCTATAACCATGAGATAAATTGGAAAACGCTTCATACATTCCCCCTTTTTCGAAGGCCCAATATATACTATATAATGTATAATTCAAAGGGGGGAAGTTGCAATCTTTACACATTTGCTGAGATCCGGTATACGCACCATTCAATGAAACGCTTTGTATTTATAACTCTTTTTTTAATTCTACTCCCCATCGGCGTCTTTGCAGCCTTTCCTAAGCCCACGGGATTCGTGACCGACTCCGCTGGCGTGGTCGACTCTCAAACCAAGCGTGACCTCACATCCTTTCTTACCTCATTTGAAAAACAGACCGGTGTAGAAGTAGCTGTTGCCACGGTAAAATCCCTGGATGAAACACCGATCGAGGATTACGCCGTCCGGCTCTTCAAAGAATGGGGCATTGGGAAGAAGGGAAAGGACAATGGCGTACTCTTCCTCATCGCACCGAACGAAAAGAGGATGCGCATCGAGGTCGGATACGGTTTGGAGGGAGCGATAAACGATGCGCTCGCTGGTCGCATCATGGATCGCGTTGTCATTCCCTTTTTCAAGAGCGGCGAGACAAGCCGTGGAATCGCAAATGGAACGATATCGATCGTCGATACCATCGTAACGAACGAAAATTTGCAGTTCGATCCAAAAAAGGAAATTCAAGCCTACGAAAACCTACCGCAACTCAAGAAAAAACGGGGACCGCTTAGCATTATCGGAAAGATCATCATGCTCCTCGTTCTGGGATATGTGTTCATACGCCATCCATTCCTCTTTCTCTTCTTTCTAGGAGGTTTCGGAGGTGGAGGGAGATCTGCCGGAGGTGGATTCGGCGGTGGATTTGGAGGTTTCGGCGGTGGAATATCTGGAGGTGGAGGAGCATCGAGGGGATGGTAATGAGCGCTACGCGTGGTACGTGATTCGCAAATCTTCTTTCGCATCACGTATCACTCACCACGCAACACGGAGGTTTTATGACACCACATCAACTAGCACACGAACTCGAGAGAATATATGGCGAGCATCTGAAATCAGTGGTTCTCTATGGTTCCGCTGCGAGTGAGGACTACTCCAAGAAATTTTCGGACTTCAATGTGTTCTGCGTTCTCGATGATCCCACACCTGCCGCGCTCTCAAAATCGAATAGTCTCATTCGAAAGTGGGTTAAGAAGGGGAACCCCCCACCACACTTCTTCGATCCAAAACATATCGAGACTTCGCTCGACGTCTTTCCGATGGAATTCATGGACATCAAGGATCAACATAAGGTTCTGCTGGGAAAAGATCCTTTGGAAGGAATTTCAGTTGATCCCAAGAACTTGAGACATGAATGTGAGAGCGAACTGAAGGGAAAACTTCTACATCTCAGGGCATTTTATGCCGAGAACTGCAACAAACCGAAGCTGATCGCGGAGATTATGATCAAGTCCTTCCCCACTTTTTTGGCGGCGTTTAGAGGAACGCTTCGCCTTCTCGGCAAAAAGCCACCGCGCGATGCGAAGACCACCGTTGAACTCATATCTGCTGAGGTGAACATCAACACGGAGGTATTCCTGCAGATCATCGAATCGCGCACTGGAGAGTCACTACTCCCGAGGGGCGATGAGGCACTCGAGATGTTTGAGAGGTATTTGACTGAGCTAACTGTCATTTCAGATTTTGTAGATAGAATACAATGCTAAAGGAGGAGTTATGAAGAAAACCTGGATCATCTTAGGGATAATCGTTTTGGCGGTAATCATATTCGGCTCCAGCTGCATGGGTAAGTATAATTCACTCGTAACACTCAATGAGAGCGTCGAAACGGCATGGTCACAGGTTGAAAACGTTTTGCAGCGGAGAGCCGACCTAATTCCAAATCTAGTTAATACCGTAAAGGGTTACGCTAAACATGAGAAGGATACATTCACCCAAGTTACGGAAGCACGAGCAAAGGTCGGCGGGGCAACCACCGTCCCAGATAAGATTGCGGCTAATAATCAGCTGACAGCTGCCCTCTCTCGCCTCCTACTAGTTGTGGAAAGATATCCAGACCTGAAGGCGAATACTAATTTTATCCAGCTTCAGGATGAGCTAGCCGGCACGGAAAACAGAATCGCTGTGGAGAGAAAGAGGTATAATGAAACGGTGAAGCAGTATAACATCTTTGTCCGCAAGTTTCCGAACAACCTGATCGCCGGCTTGTTTGGATATTCGAAGGAGGATGTGTACTTCAAGGCCGACGAAGCGGCCAAGGATGTGCCAAAGGTTGATTTTGGTACAACACCGGCTACCCCATAGATCCCAACATCGACCGCATAAAACAGACGCTATTGCCTAGATTTTTTTGGCAATAGAGCGCCCTTTCCTGAAAATTATCACCACACCCTTTCAAACTGATAAAATCACCTGATTTTTACCAGCTTGAGAAGCGGATATTATCAGACATAAGGCCGTTATTTATCAATAATTACAGTAGACTATGCGCGTTTCGTTTTACGACGTAATTGGCCCAATTGTTGCATTATACAATTTCAAAAATAGCCTGGGAGGCTCTCATGACATATTTCTTAATCAGACTCGTTCCGCTGTCACTCATCGTCGTGCTCATGTATCTAATACTGACGCCTTAGAACGAATCGGTTAATAACAGTTAATATCGGTTAATAGTGG
>CAYWIG010000058.1:0-7942 GCA_964458295.1 uncultured Myxococcales bacterium | reverse complement strand
TCTCGGCTGTTTCCAGCCAAGTGGTGCGCTAATTCTTTGAACTCATGTAAGAATTTAGAATTAAGAATTAAGAGTTATGGTACTTATCATTTAGGGCAATTAAGAATTTAGAATTAAGAATTAAGAGTTGAATTAAGAGTTAAGAATTTGTCGTTATAATGATGAGTACCGTAATTCTTAATTATTAATTCTTCATTCTTAATTGTTCTTAAAAAAAACGCCGTCCAGACAACTGAACGGCGCTATTTCTAAACTACATATCAAAAAAATTATTTAATAAAGAACCTGGGTGATATCGCCTGCTGTATCACACCTAGATTTGTAGGTAGTATGCCATGGTTCATAAAGACCTGTGCGCTGCTGAAATTCAATCCTGGACCAGTGGCGCCAACTAATAAACTTCCATGCATCACCCCCTCACTACCCCCACCATACCTACTTTGTGGCACGTGAGGACTTTCAGGAAATGCTTGAGGATGAAGCACTGAGGGTGGTGTCAAATTGTACCAAGGAATTTGGCTAACTTGATCCATAATCTCCACCATCTTTTCAACGGTCACCCCGGCTCCACGGGCGAGTTCACTCATAAGGCCGTTTGGCATAACGGAAAGATCAGGCAGCGCCTCTAAATCGAGTGGATGCAAAAATTGCTGACTTCCGAAGAATCGCGTTGCCTCCCAATCGAATCGCCTCCAAGCCTCTCCAACCTGAACCTCATCTCTAGCCTCTTCATGTAATAAAGCACCGTACAATGCAGTATATGCCCTTCTGAGATCTTCATCCCTCCCTATCCGAAGCAATCTAGAGCTCCGCTTTTCAGGTAAATCCGTCCAATCCTCATGCCCATCCCAATCGCCAAGTCTCCCTCCAGAGCGTATCGCCTCTCTGATGAGCGGTTCCATTCGCAGACCCACCATCTTTCCAACCGAATAATGTCTAAAGGCTACCTCCGAAGCTTCCCTACCCCTTGCTTTTCTCTCCTCCCCATCCATTCTAATATCATCCAGCATCGCCTCCATAAGTCCAACGACTGTCCGCTCCGATGCCTCCTCCCACCTTGTCACTTTAATAAGGTGTACAGCCTGCGCATTGACACCTTGACTGAGATCCAACTCTCCCATCTTGATTTCACCCATCAACATCTGTACGGCCAACTTTTGAAGTTCCGGATCCAAGTCATCCCTCGCTTGGATGGTCTGTGCTGCCGCCATCTTCGCGCCCCTCGATTTTCTATTCTCTGCCAGAACGACCGTACAAAAATCGTACCTGCCTGGCCTAACCTCGCTCTTTTCAATTCCTGCACATTGAGCAACTATATCTACAAATCCTCCGTCCCTCGTTACGATCGGCGCATTACCGGAGGCCATGCCTTCAGGAAATGTCAACCCGAACGGCTCCTTTCTGGAGGGAAGCGCGTACGCCTCAGAGACATTTATCAGATCCGCCATCAACCTTTGAGGTACCGGCCCTAGAAAATGAATTCTATCGGCAACTCCTAAATCTTTCGCCAGCTGTATACAGTCGATCTTCAAACCCTTCTTAACCTCGATATCAGAAAAATCTCCCGATCCCATGATAAGCAGCCTGGAGTCAGGTTCCGCATCCAAAGTCCTTGCAAATGCCTTGATCAAATTATCGACACCCTTAAAATTCGCCGCCCTACCCGCAAAGCTAATCCAATTATCGTTAGGATCTACACCTGATAATCTTGACTCACTGCTTACGAGCGATGCCTTGCTTATATTTCTATCCGGATGGAAGACCCTCGGATTGAAACCGTTAGGAATAATCCTCGCCCTTACAGGATCGAAACCGAAGGCTGTAACATGTCCATACTCCTGAGGGGATATGGCCGCGGCAGCAAATGCCCTTCCATTAGCCCTTTTGACCAACGGAAAGTATCGTTTCTCCCTGCCGCCCTTAGTTTTTGTAGCTGCACCTGTTCCGTGTACGGTCATAATCGTCGGTACCGATGTGGTAATATCATTTTGAACCCACACATGACCGTTCCAAGCCATATTAGGTACACCAAAAACTATAGTCGCCGAACGAAACGCCCAAGCAAAACTCAAATAATATGCTTCGAGTTTGTGCGCATCCACATCTATAAAGCGTTCCGAACTTCTCGTCGCCGCCTCGAAGGCCAAATAGTTAAAGGGAATTGCACTTCTATACCTATCATAATCGGGCATACCGTTCTTATTCTCCGGATTTAAAAGACGTCCGTTGAAAGGAACATCCCATATTTGATATGGAACACGTCCGAAGAGATTGTTCCACTTGCTCTCCGATTGTATGATGACGACATCGTACCCCATATGCGTCAGGGCTTCCGCCCAATCCCTGTGACAGGTTCCGCTCCCGCTCGTCGGATCTGTAACTGGATTTGCACTCATCATGTAGATGAGTCCCTTATCACCTGAACCAAATGGTCGTTTTATCGGACTCTTTGCAGAACCCGGCACCGGTATTTCAGTAATCATTTCCTGACTCTCCTTTTTCCCTTTTTTCTCTTTCTCCACCCCCACCCTCCTTATCGCACCTTTGGTTCTTTAGTTGCTAAGAAAACGTCCAATTTCATTAATAATTCGATAGAGTTGTCTCGTTTTCATGGGATGTTAATTATGCTTAATTGATACAATATTATAATAATATATATGTCTCTTTTATATAATTAAAACTAAAACCCCTTCTATTTCAAGCCCTTATAACTAAGCGTAAAATATAGTAAAGAACCAGGGCGCATAACGAACCTATTAGGGAAATAAATGCAAGGATAATTATTTTCTGGCACCAAAACCAGCTGTTTCACCCTTTAAATAAAATCAAGTCGAGCCCGGAACATATGAAATTGAGATGCGAGCATTCTTGCACGACCCGGTTGGATTGATTCCATATCGTCCAAAAGTTGAACTTAGAAAAACGGAATAACCTTCGTTCACAGTTATTGGATCATGCCCTCTTTCAAATGTTAGGATGACCGGACCCGCATCGACGTAGATGTGATGATAGCTATCGCTCGTATCGCAAAACTCCCCAGAAAAACTTTTTTCAAATACAGATTCATCGTTTTGTTTCGATGTATCGATGACGGTGAATGCATATTTATCGGTAGCGAAGATATATTTCGACACCGTTCCATCCGACAGATCCGACACCTGTGGTTTCACAACGGCATTCGAAAGATTCAAATCGTTCTCTCTAGAGATGAATTTAAAATAAGAATCTATATCGAGTGGACGAAGTGCTCCATCCGTTCTAAACTTCCCCTTATCGAATGCCCTGATCGACGAATTGTCATCGGTGAGAACCACGACACATTTCCTTTTCTCGCAAAGGCTTAGAGTTTTAAACTCATCAATAGAAACGGAAGACGTTTCCGTATACCTCCCTTCCAAATCTACATATAACCCAGTCTGTATCTCATCCAACCTGTTCACCTTGAAATCGTCGTAAAGTTGATCCTTAAAACCCGCTTCTCGAAAGAGTTTCCGCGTGATCTCATTTACCTCTTCCCAACTGTGATGCCTTCCAGGTACGCTAAAATCCACCACATCGCCAGGCTCAGGGCGAAGCAGGTTGGTCCATACGTATGGATTGTGGTCACTCACCAACTTTACAGCCTCCTCCTTCGCTACATTCAAATCGATCTCCCTGGATAAAATTCTTTTGCTAAGTTTTTGCATCTCGGATTCGATGGTTCTGAGTCGAGTTTCATAATCCTTCCAATCCTCATCGCCCTTACATTTAACTCCACATGTCAGAAGTCCCGGCCGATCGAGATACCTCATCGCCTCGCCCTTCGGAATGAGAAGTTGATCCTCGCCATCGCGTTTGATCAATTCCGGATGATCGAGATGCATCTGAAAGGAGTTGCCAAATGCCTCGGTATCCTTTCTGAGCTGACCCATAGCGGGTACCGCCTTGAAAGCTACCGAACCAAGGAACTCTTCACCCAGAACCAACGAGACATCCAGAATCGTAAAGATCCAACCATCATCCGTCTTCACAGGAAGATATGCATGATTCTCATACGCCTGGCCCACCCTCTTCCCCTTCCAACTCGCTTTGTCGATAAGTCCTTTCTTTTCCAGAATCGAGGTTCCACCCCATGTGGGCTGCTCTATTATTTTGGCCTCACATAGAATAGGTTTTGTAAGGAGTTCCTCCTTATAATTTAAAATACACCTCTCAAGAAAATCGATGAGCACAGGTTCAGGACGCTTTGCCTTGGAGGCTGAAAAGATGAGCTGCTTATCCCCCAGGGGCACACCGTCAAATGACCATGCACTGATCATATCCTCCAGAATTTGATCAAACTGACTATTTTGTGACATATCTTTTAACTATCTCCTATTAGGTAAAAAGCTCAAGCCTCGAACCAGCAGAGCTCAAACTTAGACGATACCCATATAAACCACAATTAATATAATATTTATAAGACATTACACGGCAATTACCCGTTGAATATGGCAGCCAGCGGATGATTTTTCAACGATGACATGCTTTACTATTCTTACATTTATAACTATATGGTGCGTTCGCCAACATTATTAGGATTAACAACTCAGGAGATCTGTCGTGCATATCGTAATCACACCTGACTACCACTCCGTCTGTAAGAAGGTGGCGGATCTGGTGGTAAGCCGTATCAAGAGAAATCCATCGGTCATACTGGGACTACCCACCGGGGACACACCCTTCCGATTCTACCAAAATTTGGTCGAAGAGCATGAGGGAGGAGGCGTAAATTTTTCCAAGGTGAAGATATTCAACTTGGACGAATATGTGGGATTATCCAACACTCACAAGGGAAGCTACGCATTTTACATGTATGGAAATCTTCTATCACATGTAAATCTCCCGAAGGGCTCATGGGATATTCCAAATGGCATGGCAAAGGATTTGGAAGATGAGTGCAGGAGGTATGAGAAAAAGATCACCCTAGCAGGCGGACTCGACCTAACGCTCCTTGGAATAGGCATCAATGGACACATCGGATTCAATGAACCGGGAACCCCCTTCAATTCACCGACCCACATCTCAAATCTCACTAAGAGTACGATCGAAAGCAACAGGCATCACTTCGGAAGCCCAAAGGAGATGCCAAAAAAGGCGATCACGATGGGACTAAAGACCATCATGAACTCGGAGGAGATCCTCCTCATGGCCAGCGGTCCCAAGAAGGCAAAGGCTGTATACGACCTCGTATACGGCCATCTGACGAGAAAATTTCCAGCATCCATACTTCAGACGCACAACAACGTAACGCTAGTCATCGATGAGGCGGCGGCAACCGAACTCAAGAAGGCCGGATACACCGATGAGCGAAGCACCGATTTTACGATCTACGATGAAAAGACGCTTCCGACCGACAAGAATATCGTCGTCGTATCACCGCACCCTGACGATAGCGCGATTGGTGTTGGCGGAATCGTATCGATGCTCAGTCCAAACAACAAGATCACGACGCTCGTCATGACATCCGGTCATAGGGCTCAAATCCACGACAAAACAAAACCGCAAAGAATCAAGATCCGAAGGGATGAGGCAAAGGATGAGGCTGGCATACTCGGAGTGGATTGCGAATATCTGAATCTCGATTTCTATGAGGCGAATAAAATTGGAAAGAAGGATGAACAGAAAATCTACGGCGCCTTAAAGCGGCTGGATCCGGATATCATCTTTCAGGTGACGCCGAAGGATCTCCATCCCACCCATCAGCTGAGCACGGAGCTCGTGACATCGGCACTTCGAAAATTTGTTTCGGAGAAAAAGCGTGTAGTCGAGGTGTGGCATTATGAAAGTCCATGGTGGATGTTCCAGCCCGGTGATTTCAACGCCTTCGTCCAGCTGAGTGACGAGGCGGTGAAGAATAAGGTGCGGGCGGTCAAGGCACATAAATCACAGACCACGAGAACGCCCTATGACAAACTCGCCGAAGCCCTTGCGGTCGTTAGGGGTGCCACGGTTCCAGAGCAGGTTTTGTGTCACTACGGTGCAACCCCGCCCAAGCTCAAGCTCCACGCGGAGGTATTTGCCATATCGAGATTCTCCCACGATCAGAAACTCGTCGAGTCACTGTCGGGCGTCAGGGGAATCTACGGCATCGATCTCACGGAGGAGATCGCCGAGAGCTATGGATATACGTATGGAAATTGGCTACGCGAAAAGAAAGGCACCAATCCCAGCGTGATAATCGGGAGGGACAGCCGCCCATCCGGAAAGTCACTCGTCGAGGCGATGGTCAGAGGCCTCGATAGGGCGCATTGCCATATCAACAGGATTGGGGTTGGCACGACACCGATGATTCAGTTCGAGGTGAGAAGCAATTCATGCGACGGAGGTATAATAGTTACTGCGAGCCACAACGAACCTGACTGGAACGGCTTTAAATTCCTATGGAAGGATGGGGGCGTCCTAAAACCCAGGGAGATGGAGGACCTGATTGAGAGATTCCATTCCGAAAAGGAGATGGAGGAGAGGGCAAAGCTCGATCACTACATAAAATACGTCAACGATACTATAGACGAGAAAACCCTATCGAAGATCAGGAAGGCAAAGTTCAAGGTGGTGGTCGATCCGAACGGCGGCGCGATGATCGTTCTGATCAAGAGGCTGTTTGCACATTTCAACATCGAAACGATAGATATCTTTATGGATCTAGGCGTCTTCAGGCACAAGGTGGAGCCGACTGAGGATGCCCTCGTACATATAGGACCTATAATCAAGGAGAGGGGCGCTGATCTAGGAGTCGCATGGGATTGCGATGGTGATCGCGTGGAGATGATCCTTTCAAACGGAAAGCAGATATCAGGACATTATGTCTTCGCACTTCTCGTCGACGAAGTTTTAAGTGAACCTGTTGAAAACGATATCATCGTAGTCAGCAATGCTACGTCGCGCCTCGTCTCTGAGATAGCAAGACGTCACGGCGCTACAACGGTCGAGACGGATACCGGCGAGGCAAACGTCGTCAAGAAGATGTATGAGATAGGAGCGCCCGTAGGTGGCGAGGGCGCATGCGGTGGTGGTATCATTCCCCCGAGTCGCTGCCGCGACGGCGTACTGACACTCATGAAGATTTTGGGACTCATAGTGAAAAAGAAAAAGACGTTGAAGGATATAGTCCGTTCCTATCCGAAATATTACACATATCAAAAAAACGTGCGACTCGATCCAAAGAGTTCCAACAAGCTCATGAAAAACATAAAGAGATTTTACAAAGCATACCCAATCACCACCTACAAGGACAATCCAGGGGCGATCAAGATCAACCTAACGGAAGGAACCTTCCTCCTCTTCAGACAATCGAAGACCGAACCGGATATGCTGAGAATTATCTCGGATTGCAAAAACAACAAGGAGGCGCAAAGAAATATCGATGAAGCGCTCAACCTCCTGATCTAAACCTTTGAAAGGCGATATGTCGGAGAAGGCTTTTTCAAAATCCAAGAGACCTCATGTGGTTTTGATATCCAATCATGGCATCCATGATTGGGAGATCCGCGGCGGCCTCCTAGATACCGGCGGTCAGAACCACTACGTCCTTTCGCTATCCGATACCTTGGTATCCTTGGGATTTAGGGTTACCTCCCTCAACAGGGGCGGATTCCCAGATCCCATCACAAAAAGGATGCGCACCGGCATAAAATACAAGGACGGCCATTCAAGAATCGCCTACCTTAAGGGGGGTGGAGAAAAATTCATAAATAAGGAAAATATGAATATCGAGATCCTCTCCCAAGAAGCGAAACACGCTGAGATGATATTAGGCGAGGAGGAAGTTTCGATAGACCTGATAATATCCCACTATTGGGATGGCGCAATTCTGGGATCGTTAATAAAGAGGCGCATGAACCTCGATGCAAAACACACCTGGGTTCCGCACTCCCTCGGCGCGCTGAAGATGGAAAATTCTAAGGACATGCTCTTTGAGGAA
>CAYWIG010000057.1:0-8119 GCA_964458295.1 uncultured Myxococcales bacterium | reverse complement strand
CAGGAATTCCCATCGCGATGTATCCTGCCATCACACTTCCCGCTATCGTCCCAAAACCTCCCACCATGATCGCACAGAGCTCAGACATCGTGCATCGATTCAGGAAAGGCCTTATGAGAAGCGGTGCTTCGGTCTGACCTAAAAAAACGTTCGCCGAACAGGAGAGTGACTCAGCACCAGATGTATTCATGAGCCTGCTCATCACCCATGCGAATACCTGTACGACCTTCTGCATGATTCCTAGGTAATACAGAATACCCATGAATGCCGCGAAGAAGATGATGATCGGCAGAACCCTGAAGGCGAATTGAAATCCGAAGAGCTGCATGTGCTCCGGACTTGCAATCTTGCCGAATAGAAATTCCGTACCAGTTTGGGTGAGCATGAGGAAGGCCGTGACCTTGGCAGCAACCCACTGGATAGCCTCATTTCCCTTGGACCAGCTTAGCAGCAGCAATCCCATTCCAAATTGAAGGCTAAATCCGACGACGATCGTACGGACCTTCACCTTTTTCTTGTTGTTGGAAATGATGAAAGCGATTCCCAAAAGTATTATCAATCCAAGTACACCGATCAGTCGATCCATCGCCCCTCCTAGATTTTAGACCTTCATAGATGGAATCCAATATCGAGATTCCCCTTTAGCCTTATCCATCTTCGACAATATCTCAAATGCCGACAGTCCAACTTCGATGCAATATTTCTCGACCTTCTTAAGGTCGTCCGGATCTATGAAAACGTTTGTATGTCTCTCCGCGATGATCGCACATACCGTTCCCGCCCTTAAGTCCGCCAGCGTCGAGAGCGTAAAGAGACACGAGGATTCCATCTCCAGGTTGGCTACGTTCATCTCACCCAGTTTCGCGGGAAGTTCAGGATCGCGCGGTGGAAAACCTGGGACCCTGCGACCTTGAACTCCATAAAAGCCACTGCCGGTTCCAGTAAGGCCTAGGTGATATTTGTATTTCGATTTATTCGCTGCTTCCTGAAGTGCCAACACGATCTCGTAGTTTGCAACCGCAGGATATCCTTCGACCACGAACGCAGTCGAAGTATTCTCAAGGCGAACCGCCCCGGTTGAAATAACGAGATCCATTATATTGATGTCTTTTTGAAGAGATCCTGATGTGCCGATTCTGATGAAGGTTGGCTTTTTTACAATCTGTGCCAATTCGATGACGGCGATCTCCGTATTATCAGGACCCATCCCTGTCGCCATGACGCTTAAGGGAATTCCCTTATACTTTCCAGTTATGGTGACGTATTCCCTGTGCGAAATAGGATCGGCCGCCTCATCGAAATAGCCAGCCACCTTATGTGCCCTTGCAGGATCGCCGCACATCAAGATGTAGGGAGCCACCTCGCCCGGAGCCAAACCGATATGATACTGTCTTCCCTCCGCTGTGGAGACAACCTCTGCCGATTTAAAACCCTTCTTCTCGCCCATAAACACCCCCTATTCAATGATTTGAAGTAGATAGCGGGTTAGAGGGATGGAGTCAACGGGTCATATCCGGAGTTTCTTGAGAAAACTGCGACGATGGATAGGGGTCAACCCATGCCGGGAAATCTCGTCGTAGTGGGCCTTTGTGCCATATCCCTTATGAACGGAAAATGTAAAATTTGGATATGTTTTTTCGAATTCGCACATCATGCGATCACGTATAACCTTAGCTACAACCGATGCCGCAGCGATCGATTGCGATAGATCGTCGCCACCCTTGATGGCCTTCTGTGGAAGGTAATGTTCAATTTCATTTATCCCATCTATCAGAATATAATCGGGATTCACATCGAGTGAATTTACAGCAATCTCCATCGCACGAATTGACGCCTTTAGGATATTTATTCGATCGATCTCATCCGGTTCGACCAAGCCTATTTCGTAAGAGATGGCTACATTCAGAATTTCTTCATAGAATTTATCGCGCTTTTTTGGTGTGAGCTTTTTCGAATCTCTAAGGCCCTCGATGTGAATACCTTCAGGAAGAATCACAGCTGCAGCTACAACGGGACCTGCGAGTGGACCTCGTCCGACCTCATCGACACCCGCTACTTGGCGTACACCCTTTGAATGGAGTTCTCTTTCGAATGATAGGAGATCAGATGTGGAACTACGCCTCGACCGTACTCTCCGACTCCCCTGTTCCTTCGGCTGACGTGTCATCGGATACCGTCTCTTTAGTTTTTGAAACCTCTTCCGTATCACGCTCACGCCTCTGAATGCGTGCAGCCTTACCGGTGAGCTCACGGAGATAGTAGAGTCTTGAGCGACGCACCTTACCCTGGCTTACGATCTCGACACGATCTATCTGTGGAGAGTTGAATGGAAATACACGTTCGACACCGACGCCATATGAAACCTTGCGAACCGTGAATGAGGAGCTGACACCACCGCGACGACGGCGTATGCAGACACCCTCAAATACCTGAACTCGCTCCTTCTCGCCCTCTTTGATCTTACAATGGACGCGAAGTGTGTCGCCAGGTCGAAATTCCGGCATTCCCTTGCGAAGATTCTCATTTCCAATTTTGTCTAAGATATTCATATGCTACTCCATATACGTGGGGCTAAGCCGCCCAAAAAGCCCGGCGCTTCTACAAGCTTACCCCCTATTTGTCAACTATTTAGCGGCCAATACTCAGTTTCAACCCCAGGGGTTAAAACATGCAACCCAACATACAAACCCCTGGGGTTGAAATTGGGTATCTACTCCTCCTCAAGCAAATCTGGTCTTCTCGCCTTGGTTCTCTTGATGGCCTCGTCCTGTCGCCAACCATCAATTTCGGCATGATTGCCCGACAAAAGGACTGACGGGACCTTCTTACCCCTAAACTCCTCCGGCCGCGTATATTGAGGGTACTCCAAAAGCCCCTTCTCAAACGACTCATGCTCTATCGATTCGTCGTTACCGAGAACTCCAGGTATCAAACGAATGACGGCATCGACGACGGCCATCGCCGGAATCTCACCTCCGCTCAGAACATAATCCCCTATGGAGATCTCACGATCTGCAATTATCTCCCTCGCACGTTCGTCGATTCCCTCATAGCGTCCGCAGATGAGTACCAACTGATCCAACTCCACCAGATCGCGAGCAGTGCCCTGTGAAAACGGCTCCCCCTGCGGTGTCATAAGGATACGAAGGGATTTCTTATCCCTCTCAATCGCTTCGACCGCCTTAACGAGTGGTTCTGCCATCATGACCATGCCAGCTCCACCACCATACGGAGTATCATCCACCTTTCGATGACGATTCGTCGCATGGTCACGGATATCGTGCATGTTTATCTCGACGAGCCCCTTTTCACGCGCCCTCTTTATGATGGAATCCGAAAAGGGGGTCTCAAACATGCCTGGGAATATACTTACAATATCTATCTTCATAATATCATTATATATCAGCAGGTTAATCCTATATAGTTAGAAGGCAATTTAAGTATCTATTCCAGCATTCCGTCCATCGGATGGATGGTCATCCTTCTGTTTTCGATATCCACGATCTTCACAACCTGTTTGAGGGCCGGAATTAGAATCTCGTCACCGCTTTTACCACCGGATGGCATAACCTCATAGACATCGTTGTCGCCAGCCGTGAAGATCCTCACAATCTTCCCAAGCCCTTTTCCATCTTCAGTCACAACATCCATACCTAATATCTGATAACTGTAGTAATGTCCGGACGGCAGTTCCGCCAACTGATCAGCTGAGATGTAGATATTAGAACCGGTGAGATGCGCTGCGGATTCACGATCGCTGATGCTCTTGAACCTGACAACACACGAACGGCCTTGCTTGCGCAAGGCCGCTATTTTGTATGGTTTGTAATCCTCGGTCTTTCCAACGACTACGTAAACCTTCTCGCCAATATCGACAGGGCACTCGCCGTTGTTCCAACGCACGGCACATTCACCCTTCAAACCTATCGCGCGACCGACCTTACCACATTCCACCCACTCGATATCATTGTTCGATCGCTTTTGTTTCACAAAATCTATTCCAAAATTTCAAGGACGGAACGCCTGCGAATCTTCGTAGATGCAGCGGATAGAATCGTGCGCAACGCACGAGCGGTCCTGCCCTGCTTACCGATCACCTTGCCAAGATCCTCCTTGGCA
This sequence comes from uncultured Myxococcales bacterium, assembly GCA_964458295.1. GTDB lineage: Bacteria > UBA10199 > UBA10199 > 2-02-FULL-44-16 > JAAZCA01 > JABGOS01. Next base: position 4,000 of record CAYWIG010000057.1, on the reverse strand, counting down.
ACCTTGAGTTCCACGACGGTCGTCTGCTCACCCTCTACTTCGCTCACTTCGACCTCATCCGGTTTATCAACCAGCGCCTTCGCGATTATCTCGATCAACTTCTGGATGGACTCCTCTGACATAGCGCTTCCTCCTTAACTCAACGTTTCGATTAGACTGCCCTTAGCAACTTGGAAACCGTCTCGGTAGCTTTCGCACCGTTTTTCATCCAGTATTCTACGCGATCCATTTTGACACTGACCTTCTTCTCCTTGTTTCTAGGATCGTATGTACCTAGGATTTCGAGAAATTTTCCATCACGGGGCCTTCTCTCATCGGCTGCCACCACGTGATAGAATGGTGAGTGAGTCTTTCCACATCTTGCTAGTCTCAATTTTACTGCCATACTTCCTCCATGTCTTCGATTGAATGCTCAACTTTTAGAGCGGGGTTGGATATCAGGAAAAGGCCTGTGGAGTCAAGCCTTTAAAGAGGTTTTTCATGCCCCCTTTACGGATCTTCTTCATCATCTTGGCAAAGGCTTCGAATTCCTTGATAAATCGGTTTAAGTCGGAAACCGTCATGCCGGATCCTGAAGCTATCCTTTTTCGCCTAGAACCGTTTAAAATCTTAGGGTTAGCGCGTTCCTGATGGGTCATCGACTGGATCATCGCCTCCTTGTGGCCGAGATCCTTCTTCATCTGTTCCGGATCGAGGTTCTTCGTGAGCCCTCCCATACCCGGCAGCATACCCACCATCTTCTCGAGCGGCCCCATCTTCTTGACCATCTTGAGCTGGGATAGAAAATCATCGAAGGTCAACCTGCCGCTTAAGAGAGCCTTACCCATCTTCTCGGCTTCATCACCTTGAACATTGCTTGCGACCTGTTCGACAAGGCTGACGACATCCCCTTTTCCAAGAATGCGCCCCGCCATCCTATCAGGATGAAACGGTTCGAGGTCGTCCAACTTCTCACCCATCCCGACGAAGATGATCGGCTTATCGGTTACAGCCTTTACGGATAGTGCGGCACCGCCGCGCGCATCACCATCGAGTTTAGTGAGAACTACACCGGTTATCTCTAGAGCCTCGTTAAAAGCCTTCGCAGACTTCACAGCATCCTGACCGGTCATGGCATCGGCGACATACAGAATTCTTTGAGGCTCTACCTTCTTCGAAATGTTTCGAACCTCATCCATCATCTCCTCATCGATATGCAGGCGACCTGCCGTATCTATGATGATCGTGTCGTAACCCTGCTTCGTCGCGTACTTCACAGCGTGCTTCGCTACTTTTACAGCTTTGTCCTTTGGATGCGTCTCATAGCAATCGATTTCGACCTGACCCGCGAGGATGCGAAGTTGCTCGATAGCGGCTGGCCTCTGCGTATCCGCGGGAACTAGATATGGCCTTCGCCCCTCATCCTTGCAAAATTTTGCAAACCTTGCAGCCGTTGTGGTCTTACCACTACCTTGAAGCCCTACGATGAGGATTACCAGAGGAGGCTTGCAGGCAAAATCGAACGACTCGTGCTCCGTCCCAAGAACCCTTACGAGCTCATCGTGAACAATTTTAGTGAATTGCTGTGCTGGTGTTATCGATTCCAGGACCTCTTTACCGACGGCCCTCTGTGAAACTCCATCTACGAAATCTTTTACTACCTTGAAATGAACATCCGCAGCTAGAAGAGCTAATCGAATTTCACGTGCAGCCGCTTGAACATCGGCTTCCTTGAGCTTTCCACGTCCTGAGAGCTTATCGAAGGTTTTGTCGAACGCCTCTTTAAGAGTTTGAAACACGGGCGTCCCCCTCACCGATCTCTTTTTGAATCTCACCCGCTATCGAATTTGCCAACTTCTCAATCTCGTCATCGTTTTCACCCTCGACCATAACCCTGGCGATATTCTCGGTGCCGGAATAACGGACCAGGAGGCGACCCTTCTCCCCTAGAACTTTTAGAGCATCATCGATCGAGCTCTTAACGCCTGGTAGATTCTCCATCGGTCTCTTCTCCGACACTCTAATGTTCTTCGTAACCTGTGGAAATGATCTAAAGCATGAATCACAGATTTGAGAGAGGGGTTTTTCCCTCTGTTGCATGATCGATAACACGCGAAGCGCACCGAGCGTGCCATCTCCCGATGTCGTATGATGCAAAAAGATGATATGGCCACTGTTTTCGCCACCGAGATTATAACCCTCACGACGCATTACATCCATGACGTAGCGATCGCCTACATCGGTACGAATGAGATTCATCCCCTTCTCCTTCAGAGAGACTTCCAGCCCCATATTGCTCATCAACGTACCGACGACGGTTGCCTTGGCAAGATTTCCCCTCGAATGAAGATGGTTCGCGCAAATTGCAAGGATCGCATCGCCATCGACGATCTTTCCATTCTCATCGCACATGATCACCCTGTCGGCATCGCCGTCCAGTGCGATTCCGAGGTCGGCTTTATGCTCCCTAACCAATTTAACCATTCTCTCAGGATGAAGGGCTCCACAATCGACATTGATATTCATTCCATTTGGAGAGGTAGCCGTAGTAATTACGTCGGCGCCGAGCTCGCTGAACACCGTAGGAGCTGTCTTGTATCCTGCACCGTTTGCACAGTCCAAGACGATCTTCAATCCATCGAACGTCAGATGCTGAGGCAGCGTCCCCTTTAAATATTGAATATATCTTCCGCCCGCATCGTCAATCCTGTATGCCCTACCCATCCCCTCCGGCGATGATCTCATATCGTCGAGTTCGCCACTGAAGATCATATCCTCCATGCAGAGCTCGACATCGTCAGGTAATTTAAAACCTTTATTATCGAAAAATTTAATCCCGTTATATTCGACCGGATTGTGAGAGGCGGATACCATGACGCCAGCCCTCGCCCTCATGCTATGAGCGATGAACGCAATACCTGGAGTTGGAAGTGGACCGACGAGCATCGCATCCATTCCCATCGAACAGATGCCGGATACGAGCGCGGATTCCAAAACGTAACCGGAGAGACGTGTGTCCTTTCCAATGACGATCCTCTGCAAACCAGGAGCATCGCTGAACGATCTGGCTATCGCCTGTCCGAGTTTGAGCGCAATCCCGGAATCCATGGGATATTGATTTGCAATACCCCTCACGCCATCGGTACCGAAAAGTTTTCGTACTCGCTTAGTCATCACCAAATCCCCTGTCGATTATTTCTGAGCCTTGAGACGAGCCACAACCCTATCTATAACCCAGCTCGGAGTAGATGCGCCCGCCGTAATGCCGATCGTCTCCGCATCGGCAAAATCCTCGATATTCAATTCCTCGTCAGTCTCGATAAAGAAAGTCGGCGTGCCGCTCTCCCTTGAGATTTCGGCCAACCTGTTCGTATTGGAACTATTTCTGCCGCCCACGACCACCATGGCATCCACCTTACCAGCGAGCTCTCTAACCTCCTGCTGACGCGTGCCGGTCGATGGGCATATCGTATCGAAGACAAGACAATCGGGATAACGCTCTCTGATGAGCTCCACTAAACTGTCAAATTTTTCGCGCTGCTGCGTACTCTGTGAAACTACACATACCTTACCGAGATTAGAAGGGATGGCTCTCACCTCATCAACCGAGTTCACGCAAGCACCCCGCTTCTCAGCGAAACCGAGAAGGGCCTTCACCTCAGGATGTTCCCTGTGTCCTATTATTATAATGAAATATCCCTTGCGGAGATGTCCACGAACAGTGCCTTGAATGACACCGACATCAGGGCATGTAGCATCACAGATCGTTGCACCCGATAATTCTATCCTCTTTCTTTCATTAGGAGGCAGTCCGTGCGTTCTGATGACTATCGTACCTTTAAGCTTGGAAGGAATCTCCTCCAGGACCGCAATCCCCTTCTCCTTCAACATTTCAACAGCCTGTGGGTTATGAATCAGAGGACCGTACGTATAGACTGGGCCGTGTTCAGGTTTTTTATTGGCGACCTCAAGGACCTTGTCGAAGGCACGCCTAACCCCCCAGCAGAAGCCGGACGACTTA
>CAYWIG010000056.1:3385-8231 GCA_964458295.1 uncultured Myxococcales bacterium | reverse complement strand
GGAATCATCATCCCTCGCGTTCGATACGCCATCACAATCTATATCGGTCAACACCTCGGGTGGTGAGCAATCCCCCTCACCCATAATCATACGAAAATCGAAATCCGGAATGCCATCCGTGTCGAAGTCACCCAGGGTTTCGACGCCATCGCCCAGACCATCGGAGTCCGTGTCGACAATCGAGGGATCACTATCGTTATGATCGATCCAACCGTTGGCATTCGCGTCCTCAAGACCATCATCCAGGCCATCCCCATCGGAATCCGGATTGAGAGGATTCATCTCATTTGGCTTCTTATAATTGCTTCCGGATGGTTGGAGTCCATGACAACCCCTGTAGGCCACCGGCTGAATTCTTCCCATCTCGACTCCGTCCGATAGTCCATCGCCGTCCGTGTCGCATTCGTTGAGGAGCGTTCCAGCTCGTATCTCATCTCCATCGGAAACGCCGTCGCCGTCGGTGTCGCTCCTTATCGGATCAGACTCAGAGGGACCGTTTATCTCACCATCGCCATCGCGATCCCCCTCCTCGCCATCCAACACCCCATCGTTATCCGAATCGGGATTTCGAGGATCCATCTCCGACCAAGCTACATATTCCTCATCTTCGGCCATCTCGCCGTCACGCAAACCGTTGAAATTTGAATCCTCAACTCCATCGATCACTCCATCGCCGTCCGTATCGTCGATGCTTGGATCCGTAACGCTATCTCCATCGAGGTCGAACAGGGCAGCGACGTTATGAATGCCGGGTAAGGAATCATCATATGGAATTGCGTTTTCGAACTCCGAAACGAGATTGTCATCCAATATATTCTTACATCGAGATGTAGGTGTATACTTTGGTCGCTCTGGCATACGACTGATCAACTGAAGAAGATCCTCCTCCGTCACCCCCACCTCAACACCATCTGGAATGCAATCGCCGTCGGAATCATTTTTTAGGGGATCGAGGCGATCTGGAAATCTAATCCATATCTTCTCATCGCTTAAAAGTTCTTCTACCCTACCAATATTAAGACGCTCCTCACCATCCGTCAGACCGTCGGCATCGGTATCTGGATTGTTCGGATCGGTCTCACCTCTATCCGGTTCCCATACCCCATCACCATCGGCATCTTCAGCATCATCGGTCAGACCATCGCAATCGGCATCCATAGGGCAGTTCCCTACATCAGACGTTTCGGATGCATCGTCAGCTGCAAATGAATTCAAAGAAGTAAAAATGGACAGAGCCATAACACCCATGACGATGATAAGGGCAATCCTATGACCGACAGATCCCAATATTTTGACATTCCTATCCATGCTTACCCTTTTCGACGGCTGTATAAATATGTTGCGCGTTTTTTATAATACGCAGAGGGACTGAGCACCAGGCGCAACGCACCAAAGGTGACGGAGCAAATTGCTTTCAGTCACTTTTATACATACATGATATGTTTGGCTTTTTCATTCTGACATCGTATTTGCTCCGTCACCCTCCGTTGCTGTCACTCCGCGTCATTTTCTTAACGCGCTGTCCGTTGAAATTACGCAACTTTTTGAAAGTATCGTCGATACATCCTGCACGGAAAGGATTTCTAAGATGTCATCGACATGTAATGGGCTTTCAGGAAGGAAGAGTGAATACTGCAAGGATCTCGTAGATCAGTGTGAGCAACTTGTGACCGGAGGAAAGAAGAGAATCACATTGGATCTGAGAAACGGCAATAGCTATACCTATACAGATGTCGATCTGTGCAGAGCCTTTGCGAAATTTCAAGCTTCCCAAGGTGTACCCAGTGGATTCACGCCGGGGAAAAAACCTGGAGGCGGCGTCACACCTCCAACAACCCATCACCCTACGACCACTGCCCCTGCTGAGCTTGTCGCAAAGAAGTGCACCTCAGCGGGACCAGTCGGGAGCAAGGTTTTCGAAGAGTGTAAAAAACTTATATCAATCTGCTATGCGAGTCCGACTGGACCATACAGCCTCCCGACTGGGACTGGAACTGCAACCATAGGCGATCAGGATCAATGTTTTTCATTGGCAGTATTCTATTCAAAGTTCAACGAATCCTCATATGGCACGAGCTACGTATCGACCGACGCGGGTCCCGGATGGAAGGTGAACTGCGAAACTACATTCGCAGCGAGTTTTGCTAGAGTAAGATTCGCACCCAACAAAAAGGATACTATCCACATTCAGAAATTAACTTTACCATTTCACTATGATCTGACCATGAAGGGTATCAAAATCACAGTAGCCTACAAACTGCAGCAGACGAGTGATTCGAGATATGTGATTAGATATCATATCTATTACGGAGATCATAAGGTCCCAGAGAAAGTTACCGACGCCGAGCTAACGAAGGCAATCGGCTTCTCATGTAAACCTGACGATACCATTATAGATACACTCTCTTTTGGAGTTACACTTCGTGAAAAAGGCGCATTCGGAATGGTCGAATCGATAGATATAGTTAAGCTATAATCCTACGGACACCTACTCCTCTTTTTTCTTGTATTTACATCCCTTCACTGGACATAAGATTGAGGTTTCACCGCTCCTCTTGGAATATTTCTCAACAAGAATTGGATTCCCACAATCTGGACACTGCCCAGCCACTGGCTTATCCCAGGTAGCAAAATCACAATTTGGATATTTATCACACCCAAAAAACATCTTGCCACGTTTTGTGCTCTTTTGAACCAACTCTCCCCCAGCGCACTTAGGGCATTTCACACCAGTACTTATGGACCTCGTACTTTTGCAATCGGGGTATCCAGAGCATGCCAGAAACTTTCCATATCTACCCCTCTTCACGACCATCGGCTTACCGCATTTATCGCAAATCTCCTCCGTCTCCACCACCTTCTTGATCGTTATTTCACCGGCATCATCCCTGACAAACTCCTTTGTCGTCCTGCATTCGGGATACGTCGAGCAAGCTAGGAATTCACCATGCTTGCCCCATTTGATAACCATCTTGTTGCCGCATTTTTCACAGTCGATGTCGGTGACGACCTGCTGCCTCTTGACATCGCGCATCTTCTCCCTGGCTTCCACGAGTGCTTTTTCAAATGGAGAATAAAAATCCTGTAGCGCCTGAAGCCAGGTGATTTTCCCTTCTTCAACTTCATCCAACTCCTGTTCCATCTGAGCGGTAAAGCCAATTTCAAGAATCTGCGGAAAGCTTGATACCAGGAGATCGTTCACCAGCTTTCCGAGCTCCGACGGCTGAAACCTCTTCTCGATCTTTCTGACATAGCCCTTCTCTTGGATCACACTCATAATCGATGCATACGTGGACGGTCTTCCAATCCCCTTCTCCTCAAGCTCCTTTACGAGAGATGCTTCGGTGAAGCGCGGCGGAGGTTGTGTGAAATGCTGATGCGGATCAATCTCGATGAGTCCCAGATCCTCACCCTCCTTCAGATCTGGCATCGTCGGGTTCTCCTCCTCATCCCTCTCCTTCTCCTCATCGACGCCTTCCATATAGATGGAGATAAATCCGGGAAAGCGCATGACCTGACCGGTCGCACGCAACTTAAATCTTCCGGCATCGACATCGAATGCCGTTTGATCGAATACAGCTGGTTTCATCTGAGAGGCTATAAAACGCTTCCATATCAGCTCGTACAATCTATGTGCATCGCGATCGAGATACTCCTTCATGGCATCGGGCGGACGATCCATCGACGTCGGTCTAATGGCTTCATGCGCATCCTGTGCGCCCCGTTTACTCTTGTAGAGAACCGGCTTTTCGGGAAGCATCTCCTCGCCAAATTTATCCTTGATAAATTCCCTCACCATGTCGAGCGCTGTGTTTGAGACGCGGATCGAATCGGTTCTCATATAGGTTATCAGACCGACTGCTCCCTCCCCACCTATTTCTATTCCCTCATAGAGCATCTGGGCGAGCGCCATAGTCTTCTTTGCGGTAAATCCCAGTTTTCTCGCAGCCTCCTGCTGAAGCTTCGACGTGATGAATGGCGGCGAAGGTCTTCTCCTGCGCTCACTCTTCTTGATCGATGTGAGTTTAAAATTCTGTTCGCGAAGTTCATCAACTATGGAAGTTGCTCCACCTTCATCGGATATATCGAAATCCTTTGCATCGATCTTAATGAGCTTCGCCTCAAACTGTGGAGGAAGACTTCCTTCGAGCTTGGTGACGACCGACCAATATTCCCTCGATTCAAAGGCGTCGATCTCAGCTTCCCGCTCACACACGATCCTTACGGCAACAGACTGAACCCTCCCCGCGGAGAGGCCCCTTCTGACCTTATCCCAGAGGAGCGGGCTGATCCTGTAACCGACCAACCTATCGAGAACCCTCCTGGCCTGTTGTGCTTCAAATAGATTCCCATCCAGCTCCGTTGGGTTTTCGATGGCTTCCTTGATGGCGGATTTTGTGATCTCATTGAACCTGGCACGATGAATTGATGGACAGTCCTTCTTCGCGGCCTTCCTTATCCGCTCCGCAATGTGCCATGCAATAGCTTCGCCCTCACGATCAGGATCCGGTGCCAAAAAGACGGAATCAGCCTTCTTTGCCGCATCGGTGATCTTTTTAAGAACCTTAGATTTGCCACGTATGATAACGTATTTTGGTGCGAAATCGTTTTCAATATCGACGCCGAGCTCACGCGTCGGGAGGTCGATGACATGACCTACGGAAGCGACAACGGAGAAATTTTTTCCGAGATATTTTTTGATCGTTTTGGCTTTCGCCGGAGATTCAACGACTACAAGTGAATTTCCCATCATCCTCTCCCGATGCGAAACCTTCTTCCAGGCATCTCCTGCACCGCTCCACCCAGAATAAGTTTCGTAAGTTCAGTCAAAACCGTTGAGGCTTCA
>CAYWIG010000056.1:0-3375 GCA_964458295.1 uncultured Myxococcales bacterium | reverse complement strand
CAACGCCACTTCGTTCCACAAGATCATCTACTGTGATCTCTCCTCGCTTTGGGAAAAAACCCAAAAGTGTTGAACCCTTACCCACATCATCTTCAAAATGTCCAGGTTTTTTCAAATCTGGCCACTTTTCGAGTTCTCTTTCAATTATTTGCAGCATATCCTCCGCGCTCTCGACGAGCATCGCTCCATCGCGAATCAAGCCGTTCGATCCGGCTGCAGACCAACTTCCACCGACACCTGGAACAGAAAAAACCTCACGCCCCTGTTCAAGCGCGAGCTTTGCAGTTATGAGGCTGCCGCTCGAATGTGCTGCTTGTACGATCAGAACACCCAGGCTCATTCCGCTGATTATTCGATTTCTCTGTGGAAAATGTGATGGGAAGGGTTTTATCCCCATTGGAAATTCTGAGAGAAGGAGACCTTTATCGGAAATTTTCTGAGATAACTCACGATGCTCGGCTGGATAGATGTGATCCAATCCACATCCGAAAACGGCTATCGTATTTCCTTCCGACTCCAATGCACCCCTATGAGCCGCAGCATCGACGCCATATGCCATCCCACTCACGACACAATATCCTGAATCGCTTAGAGAGGATGCAATTTCAAATGCTATCCGTTTACTATCTGAGCTTGCCTTTCTAGATCCAACGATACTTACGCATGGTGAGTTGAGTGATAGTTCCGAAGATCCTCTCACAGTAATGACAAGCGGAGGATCTACGATTTCCCTTAATAATCTCGGGTAATCTTCATCACAGATACATACTATCCTCGTGTCGGATGAACTGGCAGCTTTCCAACATCGCTCTAACTTACTCCAATCATTGAAATTCTTAAATCTACTCCACACCGATTCAGCATTTCCGAAGAGATCTCGGAATCGAAGGCGATTCCCATCAAAGATTCCGCTCGTTGAATCCTCACATTTGAGGAGCTCCGACATCAATCGCGGATAACCATATAGAATTGTTTGAATTGCGAACAAAGAAAACCGCTCGTCCCGATCAGCCATAACACCACTCCTTTGCTAACCTGGCACGAGCGGAAACATCTATCTATTATATAGGCACGCTAGAACGACTGTCCGCCAGTATCCGAATCATCATCAACACTTAGCGGCGTTGTCGGAGCTGGAGTTGTAACTCCACCATCGACTCGATCCTTAAGCTCCTTGCCTACCTTGAAAAAAGGTAGCCTCTTCGGACTTACCTGGATCGATTCCCCCGTTCGCGGATTTCGTCCCGTATAGGACTTATAATCCTTAACGACGAAGCTGCCTAACCCACGGATTTCAATCCGTTCTCCTTTAGCCATGGCATTCGTCATCGAATCGAAGATGAGGTTCACCACATCCTCGGCCTTCTTCTTCGTTATCTTTGACTTTTCTGCCACAGCCTCGATGAGTTCTGATTTGTTCATCACCCACCCCTTGTCTAATTATTGGAATTCATTAAGAAAAATAGCAATTCCAACGCCCACTGTCAAGGGGGATTTTATATATATGACAGTTCGGCAAACGTAGATTTATCAATACTTTCAGGAAGATGGCCTATTTATTTCAATCCGAAGGGGGTGATACTTCTCCCTCCAATTGACCCGCGAATGAATAAAAAAGCCCTCCATCGGGAGGGCTTCATCGGCCAAGAATTCGTTGATTATCCTCCATCAAAGCCTGGCTCTACCAACGGATTGACCAGTCCATACATCTCTGTGTTGGCCTGCACCGCAATCGCGAGCGCCTCCTCATCAGTGATGACGTCCAGTGCCTCAATCAAACCATTTGCAAAGGCGGTATATAAACCACCACTCATATATGTTGACAAAGTAACCCGGCTCTTTACCCTCGCCGCTTCCAACGTCATGAGCGCACTGCGAAGCGTCACAGCATCCCTCAAGATGTCACCTATACCGATTCCGCCATCCTCCTCCAAGGCGAACGGCTTTCCAATCAACGGTGAATTCAAACCGCCCCAGGGATTGTTAACTCTCCATGCCACATTTATGATTCTTAGCATCTCTATCAGAGATTGAACTTTATCTGCCGTACTTCCCTTACCGAGACTTTGTAAAATAACTTCGTTCTCCAGCCCAAACAGCACGGCTGCAACGTTATCGGTTTGTAACTTGAAGAGAAATGCAGGACGCTCTGCTGCCCATGCAGGATTCTCCGGAACTTCGATACCTAAAAGCTTTTTCCACTCACCACCTACAGTATTGATCATAAAACCACTCTCGAATGCTCTACGTGCTACTGCTTCGAAACGCCTCGAGAACGCAACAGTCCCTTCGGCATCTTCTGGAAGCGAAAATTCACCTTCCTTCAATTTAAACTTCGCGCCTGGCTTCTGATGAGTTTTTAGATCAACTGAAGTAATCAGCCCATCCCTTATACACTGTGCGATGAAATCATGAACGGCTTGTGAATAAGGAGTATAATAAACCTGTTCCTTCTCAGTCGAAAGCCATGCCTCATGCGTCGCTCGTGCGAGATTATGCAGATTTGTACCGACACCTCTGCCCGGATTAGCACCCTCAAACCTACCTAGAGCCTCATGAGTTCTTATTTGAAGGTGCATCAGACTTGCATAAACCCAAAATGAGTGAACAAGCCTCTGTTTAGTAGAAGCAAGTTTTTTCTCTTCCCAAGCTTGCTGTAACGCTGTGAATGTATCTTCAGCAACGAAGTCATGAATACCACCCCTTCCATCCGGGCTCGCATACATCTTTACAAAATCACCTGCGTTTTGAGGTGCACGGACCGCAACTCCTTCAAAAGCAGCCGAATCTCCACTTCGACCAGGGATTGCCGCAAGGGCAGGACCGGTGTGTTGGAACATAGCAACAACCCTTGGATTTGCTACATAGGTTATACCTGCAGCGCCAACGGTAAACGGCCGTCCAGCTCTACCAACTGTCAGACCATCTGTAGCCAACGCTGTTAAATTCCCACCTGAAAACATATTCCTCCAAAAGAAACATGAGAATGCTAATACATTTCTATCGCCGATATTAAAAAAATGTTTCGCACTTTTTACATATTATACGACAATATTACAATATCTTTTTCTTAAAGTGATATACCTTCATTTATTCTAATTGCCTGTTTTTCATAGCTTATTCACAAAATAATCGGCAAGCCTCGTTCTCTTCATTGAACCGACTCTCACCTGAACAATCCGAGACAATTGTATATTTGTAATTGTTCCCATAGCCTCTGCTCGCTTTCGTGGACGATGTTAACTCTCAATATGATTATCGGAATATATTTTTATAAGTGACCAAAAAAAAAAAAAAAAAACCGTGTACCTTAGTATAAAGTCGTTCCGTTACATGAGTTAAAAAAATTACCCCACCACTTGGCTGGAAACACCC
>CAYWIG010000055.1:1840-8334 GCA_964458295.1 uncultured Myxococcales bacterium | reverse complement strand
TTCTTCAGATGATCGAACTCGACTTTCCACACCGTTATTCCTGCGATGCAGCATTTGTTACATCCACTGCGGCAATGGATTTTATCTTTATACTTCGTTTTTAGATTGTTTGAGAAATCATCGACCTTTTTAAGGAGAGCTAGATAGTCTTGAAACATGTTAAAAACCCGCCGTACGAATAAACCTTCCTCTGTTGTTCACTATCAATCCCTTCGCATACTTGGATAATACTTTCTCTCCCTTATCCGGGCCCAGCACGAACACGGCCTCAGCGAGTCCATTGGCCAGGGCAGCTTCCCTCATTACCGCTACGACGCCCTTGCATGGCATATTTATCGCACGTTTGGATCTAGGATCGATTATCGATGTGCCGCGATATTTGCTGGCGCTAACAGCAGCCACGCCCACATTCATGACCGTTAAATTTAGGGCATGCTTCGCAAATGTTCCTGAATCATCCTGGACCTGAATTCTCCAAGGGCCCCTGATTCCGTTTCCCATACCCCTGAAAATACTGCCAACCTTAACCATCGCGTTGTGCATATTCGCGTGGTAGACGTAATGGATGATTACGTCGGCAAGAAAACCATCGATTAACATATCGAAATGCACCCTCATCCCTGCCGTCTTCAGTCCGACGGTATAGTTGGACTTGTCGATCTCAATGTCCTTGTAGTTGCCGGGTCCTTGGAAATACGTGATGTCGAAGGCACCCTTGGTCCAGCTGGATACCTTTTTTGCAGCCTGAAAGGCCGCCAACACTTCAGAGGATACGGTGACTGGCCCCCTGCCGGCATTGGCGTTGACACGTGAAACTTCACCTTGGGCGTTTGACCAGTCAAGGTTGGTATAGACTGCATTTATCTTGGAGAGGACGACGTCGAAGAGCTTCTCCATGGTCTTTTTATCCTTCGACCACCCTACAATAATTATTGAGACAGGGATTCGACCACCGATCGTAGCGTGTTTTTGAAACTGTTCGATCCCTCCACCTGAAGCTAGCCGGGATGTCGAGATTAGGATGAGTAGGGATAGAAGGGTAGAGGCGAAGAACTTAATAGCCCGCAGCCTCCTCGCGTCGTTTTTGTCTGAGATCATTTGGTCCCCCACTGGCTTTTCCGTATATCGGCCAGCGATTCGTTCTGGTCATGGAGCTCGCATTTAAGTCCTTGGATGCGATTATCTGTCCTTGCTGATCAACCATGATCCCCTTGATGGCATCATTTCTATCCACAAACTTGATGGCATTCTTGGATCCGATGGCGTACGCAGCTAGTGCAAAAGCTGTTGCGGTCGTAGCGTCATTTGCCAGAATGGTGATGCTCTTCATCGCAGGATTTCCAACTAATTTTCTGGTTTTTCCATCGATTAGATTTCTTCCGAGGCCAGTCGGTGTTATCGTAGCTGCACCCACATTCCTGATGCTGTAGTCGAAGGCACGATACGCGTATTTTGAATGAGGGGTGTTTCCACCAAATCCTATCTGAAGGTTCCACGGCGTGAAGATGTTGTGCCCTCTGTTTCGGCTGATCGGACCGACATTTACCATGGCGTTGGCGAAACCAGCTCTTGCGATTTCGTTCAATGCGATATCAACGTAGTAGCCCTTCGAAATTCTACTGAGATCCAACTTCATTCCGGAGCTCTTGAATGTGATCGATAAATTATCTCTATCAAGGGAGATGCGTCTCCAATCGCGTTTCGAGAATGCATTGCTGTCGGATGGAGTTGTAATGTCGAAAAAACCTTTGGTTTGAGCGGAGAGGGTAGTTGCACTTTTTACCATGTAAAAGACATATGATGGCAGTCGCAGCGCCTGTCCCTTTTGGAGTGAGTTGATCCGAGCCGCGAGCCCGCCGCTCCCGAAAAGCTGCCCATCAATCTTGACTATCGCCGAGAGTGCAGCCGATAGGGTTTGCTCGGCCTGCTTCTTGCTCGACCCTGGGGCGACCACAACCATCTGTACCGGCGTGCCGTCCATCAGCTGACCTTGTCTCGTGAACTGCCGTTCTGCTGCATCGGCGCCAACTGCAAAGATAGTAAGTGCGGTTATAGATACGACCATGAATTTAATTCTTTTGAACATGACAATCCTCCAGGGCCTTTTTGAGATAGCGGCCGGTATGGGATTTTGGGTTCTCAGTCAGCTCCTCGGGTGTGCCTTCTCCGATGATTTTGCCGCCAGCATCGCCACCTTCGGGGCCGAGATCGATACAGTAGTCCGCAAACTTGATCACGTCAAGGTTATGCTCGATGACGATGATCGTGTTTCCGCCCTCTACGAGTTTGTCGAGAACATCGAGCAACTTTTGAACATCGTCAAAATGGAGGCCCGTCGTCGGCTCATCCAGGATATATAAGGCTTTCCCGCCGATCCCCTCAAGTGGGTGGGTGAAGGATCTTTTGGATAGTTCCTTGGAGAGCTTAATTCTTTGAGCTTCGCCACCGGAAAGTGTGGTCGCTGCTTGTCCGAGTTCTATGTAGCCAAGCCCCACGTCCATCAAAGTTTCCAACTTATGCCGTATCGAAGGGATATTTTCGAAGAAGCGATGTGCTTGGTTTACTGTCATCTTCAACACGTCCGCTATCGAAGCCCCTTTATACTTAACCTCGAGAGTTTCCCGATTGAATCGGAGACCACGACAGACCTCACATTCGACATACACGTCAGGAAGGAAGTGCATTTCGATTCTGATGATGCCATCTCCCTCGCAGGCTTCACACCGTCCACCTTTTACGTTGAACGAGAAACGACCCGGCTTGTAACCCCTGGCCTTTGCTTCCGGCAGCTGGCTGAAGAGATCTCTGACGTGGGTGAATATGCCGGTATATGTTGCGGGATTGGATCTAGGGGTCCTGCCGATCGGGGTTTGGTCTATGTTTATAACCCTCGAGATATTCTGCCAGCCCTCTATGTCCTCAACCTTTCCGGCTGCTCTCTTCGATCTTGCGATGCGCTGCATGAGGCCAGCGTATAGCGTATCATTGATGAGTGTGGATTTTCCAGAGCCGGACACGCCAGTTACCGCGGTAAAGAGCCCAAGGGGAATGGATACATCTATGTTTTTTAAATTGTGCTCATGTGCTTTTTTGATGTGAAGCCATAGATCCTTCGTAGTCCTTCTCCTGTGTGGCTTATCGATTTTGATTTCACCGGCGAGGTATTTCCCGGTAAGTGAAGAATCGTTCTTTATTATCTCTTCAGGCGGTCCTATCGCCACTATTTTACCCCCCTTGATACCCGCGCCAGGACCCAGATCGATTATATGATCCGCAGCGAGCATCGTGTCTCGATCATGCTCGACTACGAGAACAGTATTTCCGATATCGCGAAGCCTCTTCAGGGTCGATATGAGTCGTTCGTTGTCGCGTTGGTGAAGGCCTATCGATGGTTCATCCAAAACATAGAGCACTCCGGTAAGCGCAGAACCAATTTGAGTGGCGAGCCTGATTCGCTGATCCTCACCACCAGCGAGGGTGGCGCTCGATCGCTCGAGCGTTAGATAATCCAGACCAACGTCGATTAAGAAACTCAGACGTTCCTGTAACTCCTTTAGAATCTTATCAGCGATCTCCAGATCCTTCTTCCCGAGTTTTAGTGTTTTGAAGAAATCGAGAGTCTTGCTGATAGGAAGTTTAACCAGTTCGGATATAGTCTTTCCGCCTACGGTGACGTGTAGACTTTCAGGTTTAAGCCTTCTGCCCTCGCAGGTGGGGCAATCCTGCATATTCATAAATCGTTCTATGTAATCCTGAACGGAAACTGAGTTGGTAGCTTCCAGCCTCCTTTCCAAATATGGAATAACACCCTCAAACGGTGCCGTGAACACATGTCGTCTATCGCCCCCGGTATCGTAGGAGAAACGTATCTTTTCGTTGTCCGAGCCATGCATGATGGCGCTCTTAACCTTTTCGGGTAATTCATTGTAAGGTGTGCGTATGTCGAATTTGTAATGTTTGGCCAAGGCCTGGATGAGGTCAACACGATCAGTCGTCTTCATCCTCTGCCATGGCTTTACGGCTTCCTCGCGAAGCGAGAGGTGGGCATTTGGAACGACGAGATCCTGATCGAAATACCTTCTACTTCCCAGGCCATCACAGTCGGGGCATGCCCCTTTTGGGCTGTTAAAGCTAAACAGCTGCGGGGTGATCTCTGGAATGCTTACATTGCAATATGCGCAGGCGTGTTTTTCCGATAGGAGTGTTTCGCCTTCAGCGGTGATCAGCTTTACTATGCCATCGCCGAATTTGAGTGCAATCTCGAGGGAGTCGGCCAAGCGCGTTCTGATATTTTTCTTGATCTCAAGTCTGTCTACGAAGAGGTCGATATCGTGTTTCCTCTTCCTGTCGAGCTACGGCGGATCCGATAATTCAAATGTTTTACCGTCAATCCTCACTCGAACAAATCCTTGCTTTGCAAGATTTGCAAGTTCCCTCGAGTGCTCACCCTTTCTTCCGCTGACGATTGGAGCCAGGAGGGATATCTTTGATGATACGGGTAGTTTGAGAATGAAATCGACCATCTGCGATACGGTCTGCCCAGCTATTGGTCTCAAACAACCCGGACAGTGGGGCTTTCCCACGCGTGCGAAAAGAAGCCTTAGATAATCGTAAATTTCGGTTGAGGTTCCGACCGTAGATCTGGGATTTCTGCTGGCCGTGCGTTGTTCGATGGAGATGGCGGGGGAGAGGCCCTCGATCGAGTCGATGTCCGGTTTGTCCATCTGTGTCAAAAATTGTCTCGCATATGTGGAGAGCGATTCTACATATCTTCTCTGACCTTCGGCATATATGGTGTCGAAGGCGAGTGAGGATTTTCCAGATCCGGAAAGACCGGTTACGACCACCATCTTGTTCTTTGGAATGGTGACGTCGATATTTTTAAGATTGTGCATCCGCGCACCGCGGACGATTATGTTATTATGTGGCATATCTGATATTTATGGTTGTATGCGTTCACTAATCAATGATTATTTAGCAATTAGTAAAATTAAGAATGAAGAGTTGAGAATTAAGAATTGAATGAAGAATTGAGAGTTGATGTGTAATTAAACATTAATTCTTAACTCTTAATTGTACTCTTAATTCTTCATTCTTAATTCTTAATTATCTACAAACCAACTTGTCGCTTCCCCTCGTTCAACAATTCCTCAACCTCCTCCGCCGTCGGGGCCTCGGCGTAGATTCGTATCAGGGGCTCCGTGCCTGACGCCCTGAAGAGAAGCCATGCATCGTCATCGAATAGGAAGTGATGTCCATCCATACTTTCGTGACAGACGACCTTGCGTTTGCCAACTTCCTTTATGTCGAGTTCGTTCATCTTTTCACGAACTCGCTTGATAGTTTCGGAATCCAGATGAAAGTCCATTCTTCGGTACTTCGTAGGTCCAAACTCGCTCTGTAGATCGGAGACGAGTTCGCCGAGTGGTTTTTTAGCGGTCGCCATGTATTCCAGGAGCATGAGATCGGAAAACACCCCGTCACGTTCTGGAATATGTTTTGGAAATCCAAATCCACCGCTCTCCTCGCCGCCGACCATCACGGAGGGATCGTTCATAGCCGGACTGATGTATTTAAAACCTACAGGGGTAGTTTCGCACTCCATCCCATATCTCTTGGCTATGCGGTTTATCATCTGAGTGGTCGATATCGACTTGATGATCTTTCCCTTCCAGCCCTTGTTCTCAATCGCATGCCTTATGAGTAGCGAGTAGACCTCATGTGTCGTCACGAAGTTGCCGTTTTCATCCACCGCGCCTGCGCGGTCTGCATCGCCGTCCGTTAAGAGACCACAGGAGAAATCGCCAGCCTTAACCCTCTCCATGAGTTCATTTGCGTGTGGTGGTATCGGCTCGGGATTCAGTCCGCCAAAATTAGTATCCGCGACGTTGTGTATCTCCTCGATCATGCTTCCCAGGAGTTTCGTCATGTATCCACATCCTGAACCGAAGAGTGGGTCAAACATGATCCTGAAGTTGCTGTTTTTGATCAGATCCATATCCACAAACTCCGTAAAGGATTGCATATATTCGCCGTACGGATCGAACGTGGAGAGGTTTGGGTTGCCCTCCAGCGATGCGGTCTTCGCCTGAAATCCCTTTTGATCGTTCTCCTCAATCTTATCCTCTATAGGTTTGCAGTATTCGCCTGATGCTGCACCACCGTAGCTCTCCTTGAATTTAATTCCGTTCCAGCTGGCGGGATTATGGCTTGCCGTGACCATGATTCCTGCGGTCAGTTTCTTCTTCTTCACATACCACGATACCGCAGGGGTAGGGCAGAAGGTGTTGCAAAGTATTACCTTGATATCGTTACCCAGAAGGACGCTTGCGATGAGCTTTGCTGCTTCCGGGCTCTGATTCCTTCTATCATACCCTATTACCACAGGATGGCCTGTATCCTTCAAGGAGGGGTACAGATCGCAGAAGGCCTGGGCGACCCTTGTAATGTTTTCAGGAATAAAATCTTCACCTACGACCGCACGCCATCCATCC
>CAYWIG010000055.1:0-1830 GCA_964458295.1 uncultured Myxococcales bacterium | reverse complement strand
TTTAGACATGATTCTCAATCCTCCTATTTCTTGATATATATCGATTGGCCACGCCTATGGCCGATAATAAGCTGCTTTCATTCGCCAAACCCTTCCAGGCGATATCCTCTGCGGTTCCATGGGCAGGTGAAGTTCTGGTATATGGGAGACCAACGGTAAAGTTTACAACTTTTTCCAGTCCTAGCGCCTTTAAGGGAGCTAGCCCCTGGTCGTGGTACATCGCTACAATGCCATCGTATCTGGAAAAATTCGTCTGGTTGAATAGGCCATCGGCAGGAAAGGGGCCTTTGCAATCAATGCCTCTTTCTCCGACGTCCGCAATAGCGGGTTTTATGACGTCTATCTCCTCCCTTCCCAGAAGACCATCCTCCCCTGCATGGGGATTGAAAGATGCTACAGCGATGGAGATATCGTTTCGACCGGTATGGTCTCTAACTACCTCGGATGTTTTTATAATTGTTGAGAGCACCCTATGATGAGTGATGAGCGAAGGAAGATCTGCGATAGGTGCGTGCGTTGTGACGAGGGATAGAACAGGAGTATTATTTCTCGCATTCTCGGTAATGAAGATCATCGTAGGATCCTGGACTTCGGATGCGGACGCGAGATATTCGGTATGACCTATAAAATTTGGACAGACCAAATTTAAACGCGATTTATTGACTGGAGCTGTAACGATAGCACCCAGCTTGTCGTTCTTGGCGTCCTCCATGGCTTGGTTTAGCGCCGCAAGGGTTACCTCAGCTGCCTCCCTGTCCGACATGTCGTTTGGGTGCTTTTTCGAATTCGATGTGGATTTAAAGTTTAGATGGATTGAATCCGAATTTATGAGTTTGTACGCTTCCTCGAAGACGTTAGAATCGCCATAAATGATAATTCTATCGGCGAGGGGGGCGTCGAGCCTTTGAAGGGCTTTGATTATTATCTCAGGGCCTATCCCTTTGGGATCGCCCATTGTTATTCCGATTAAATTTTTCACGGGCTGTTTGAAGTGTACTGTGAACGGTAAACAGTGTACCGTGAAAAGCACGGTTCACTGTTCACTGTACACTATTCACCGTATATCGATATATGCCTTCTGTCTCTCTTTTAGAATGTAGCTGTTGAGCGTTTGGTCCATTCTGCTGTCGTACATCGCTCCATAGATGTTATCCCTCATCTTATCGAAATCAGCGGCTGAAATCTCCGGTAGGGATATAAGTTTTACTATGACCAGGGCCCGGCCTGTAAAGATTGGCTTGCTGACATCGCCGATCTTCATCGTCCTGACCGTATCCGCAACAATTTGAGGGAGGTCCTTCAGGTCCACCATCCCTAGATCTCCACCGGATGTGACGTTTGGTCCCTTGGAATATTTTTCGGCGAGCTTTTTAAAACTCCGTCCCTTTCTCGCCTGGGAGACTACGGTCATCGCATCTTTGCGTATTTTTTCGAACTCCGCCTGCGTTGCTACGTTGGCCAGTGGGAAGATGATCTGTGCTATGTGTGCGTTGTGACTTCCCCGGAATTGCTCCTGATGCTTCTGATAGTAATCTCGGAGATCCTGATCCGTTATCTTGACCTGTGGTCCAATGACCTGATTGACGAATTTAATCCGTTTGATCTGTTTCTCCACATCCTTCTTGTACTCATCGTAGGTCATGCCTTTTGCGTAGAGTTCCTTCCGCAGTTGTTCGATAGTCATCTTATTCTGATATAGCACTCCAGCGATCGCCTTGGCCAATTCGTCATCCGTGATAACTATGCTGGCCTTAGCAACGAGTTGATCAAAGAGCATGTCGTCAATGAGATTATTTAAAACCTGCCTACGTTCATGGTCCTCGATTTTCT
>CAYWIG010000054.1:0-8421 GCA_964458295.1 uncultured Myxococcales bacterium | reverse complement strand
ATATTATGAAAGATTTGCTTACTTTTCTTCAGAGCTACCCCATACGATGTTTAGTAGGGTGCTAAAATATGCTGAAGCTATATCGTATACACCCGGTGTTACGTATCCATGATCAGTCTTTTTTGGGTCAGCATCGGCTGATCCGCCAAGAAAGACGATCGACCCTTCGGATATATTGCCTCTGCAATCGGTGTAGCTTCTAGGGGGATGTGTATCTTCTGTGATCAAATCAAACCATCCGATTAAGCGATTATCTTCAAGAAATTGGCGAATATCGCTCTCACTATAATCAACACAAGACATCGCTGCCAGGACTGGTAAAGATATATGGGGCTCATCGCCATCTGTTTGACGAACGGTTTCTAGATGCGTTGCATTTAGTTCTCTACGGATGATTCCTTGCATGTGTCCTTTTACCCTGCAATGACCTGTTTCGATGCCGTCGCCGGAGAAGCGGTTCGGTGAAGAACTATATCCAGCATGGCTGCAACTAAAAATTGGTATACCCCTTTCCCTTGCGTATGCAATAGCCTCTCTCATTTTGGTGTCAGATGCCGTTTCAGCACCGTAATATACATCCAGAACAATTTGTCTTGCCCCGCTGTCTGCAGCCTCTCTTATCAAATCCGCTGTATGAGATCTCTGTTCAGCTAACGAAGAACCCTCATCGATTAAGAAGATCTGCATTCCGCTACATTTATGCAGTGTTTCAGATGTTGTTTCTCTACTTCCACCAACTCTTGTATCAGTAGACATATGTCCTCCCGTGAATAGTATCCTGCCCCGGTTTTGTAGAGATTATCGTCGATGGATGATGTGAGAGTTTTTTAAAAAGAAACTTTTCGTATACTACGGTACACGGATGGCTAACCACTTATTTTTATTGGAAAGGCCCGTAGTCTAAATTACGGTTTGAATTCCAATCCAACCAGATATCTCTCAGACGAAGTCTTGCGAGTGGCTTCAGGTGTGATCGCTTGTCTCTCTTTTTTAAGTTGAAAAAGATTATTTAGTGCAGTCATATCCAATAGTTAGGGCGGCAGGTGAAGGCCTCTTAATTACGCAACTTTATCAAAAAAAGACCGATAATAAAGATAGGATAAACCAGTTTTGAGGGGATGGGATTTCTCCGTGAACAAACCATTTTTACAGCCGATGCCATATGGTCGAATGGCTCCGTATATGCTTCCATGTATGCCGCATGGAGAGATGTTTCTCTTTAGAATGGGAGCTGTCATCTCAACAGTTCATGGTTATCCCAATGTTGCGCAAAATTTAGGTGTTATTCCCGTAGTTGCAGTTGGAGCCCACGATACTTACGGCGAGCCGCCACCCTCTCTCGGAGTTGCAGAAACTGGACCTTCCACTTTACCTGCGCATCTGAGGATGCTCACCACCCCTGGAGCCTTCTATGGACCGCCACCCGCGCCGAATTTTGTTCTGCCTGAAAATCCTGAGGCTTTCTTTAGGGAGTATCTACCAGCTGCGAGCGATGTGCTGTTTCAAAGCAAAAAGATCGACAATGCTCTAAGCGTTGGGCGTTTATTGGGAGGTGAGACTCTCGTGTATCTCCTCGGTCTTGGGAAGATAGCGAACGGTTATAACGAGTACAGAGAATTGATTGATACTAGTATGATGTCTGAGATAGTTATGTTGGGATCGTACTTGGAGGAGGCCGAGTCGACTCCGTATTTCGGAATGGTTCGCAAGCGCATCGCCCATCACATTGCAGCAGGAACCTCAGATATAAATCTCTACCTATACGTCGCCGATAGCCTTCCTGAGTTTTTTGCAAACAGGAGATTTGTAGAAAGATTTGGCAGAGATCTTACTGCGCGCATTTCTGAAAAATTTCACCGTGATGTCGATGCATTTATAGATCAGATTTTTAAATTGGACGCCATTGGGCTTGTTGATGCAATTGGTATTGATAGAATTATCGAAGCGAGAGCAACCCGCGTGGAGGTGCTCACCAATATTGCCAAACTGGCGCAGTATGTTGGAGAGATAGCGTCGTTACCTGACGATAAGAAGAATGCTTTGTTGAAGTGCGTAGCTTCATCAGAGAGAGCGGTAGATTTCGTGCTGAAGTATGAAGTCGTATCCCGCCATGGATTTGAAGGCTCAGTTGATCTCCTTCCCCTCTTGATATCTAAAGATGTTGAATCTGCACGAATGCTTTTCGGCAGGCTCGGAGTCGAAGATGAGGCCGTGGTTGAAAGGTGGGCGAGGTTGTTTAACAGGAGGATCCTTTATGACCACGATGATGAGCTGATGGAGATTAGATTTATTTTAGCAATGAGCGATCTCTCGTCAATTCATGCTATGGCAAGTCATGCGGACTCAGACGATGATTTGCCTATTGTTGTGAATCAAATAAAAACTCATCGCCTGATCGAAAACTTAAGCGATCAGTATGACGTGCCATTGGAAAGAGATCTCGTTGCCGAATATGCGGCCAGTCTATCCAGCGATGAAATATCGATCGCTATCAAAAATACCTTGGGTGCACTTGGCGAGAATGAGGCGTTTAGGGCGGTGATCACCAGATTCAAGCAGCTGAAGTTGTGGCTCGGAACTACAGCCGTCCACAGGATGAGACGAACGATGCCGAATTATGAGATACGCGCACCGCTTGCCATATTTCAAATCAACGACCGATATAGGCTCCATCTGGAACTTGGAAATTACGAGTCCTATACAGGTATGCAGTTTGCAATTTATGAACAGGGAGACGATCCCTGGCGGGTTGCGTACTATAAAAAAGGTCACCTTGCAGCGGTGGGCTTTGTAGAGACGGATGATGGCATAGCCATCACCAGGCTTCAGGGGGGAAAGGATCTTGGCTCAAAGATGGAGAGGTTTAGAAAATTCTCTGGCGGGCTATCTCCTATAGCTTGGTTAACCTATTCCGTGGGAAGGATTTTGCTAAACAGAGCTGTTGGTACGGGCAAAACGCTCAGGGTGTTAAACGGCAAGCAGGCATTATATCTTTATCCTCACAAGAGGGGTCACGATCCAGAGGGTATAGATGGCATGAGTGATGCGTTAGCTTACATCAAGGATAAACCTGATAAGAGTGACCGATCCGAATCGGCGAGAGCGAGAAGGAAGGAACATAGAAGGGTTATGGATTCTATCGGATTATATAACTCTACCGCCAAGAGATTGGGTTTTAAAAAGGGACCGAAGGACGGCGATTCTCAAATCAGTCCTTGGTACGTGTTTGATACGTCACAACCTTCAATGTTTGGTGGAAAGTTTCTGCGATGGCTGGATGGGAGGGGCGATGTCGGGATCTTCCAAAGATCCGTAAAGGCGTTTGAGACAGCATTCTCTAGCCCTCTGTTCGGTTCGTTAAAAGAATATGACCCCGAATGGGTTATTCGTGGAAACGCGCGTTTACTACCTGAATCTGAAAATCCATTTCCGGGTTATTTTAAGATCAAATGATATTCGAAATGATCAACCACTGAAATTGAGCGCCACGAGATAACGCTCCGATGAAGTTTTTCTAGTTGCTTCCGGTGTGATCGTTGAAACTTTCTTGAAATGTATTTTAAGAATTCTGACGTACTCCTCAAACTCCTGACCTGGAAAAATTTTAACCACGAAGTTGCCGCCCTCCTTCAGGAGTTTTCGACAAATTTCTAAGGCCAGCATTGCAACTTCGTAGGAACGGTACGCATCTGCAAAATCAATTCCTGAGATGTTTGGTGACATGTCGGATACAACGACATCAACCCTACCCTTTGCCATGATTTGAATCTTTGTAGTTGGATGCTCATCCTCAAGATTGCCCTGTATAAATGAGCAATTCTGCGGAGGCTCGATGTTGAGGGGTAGGAGATCGATTCCAATTACACGACCCTTAGGTCCAACCATCTTGGATAGCTCCTGCATCCAACCGCCAGGCGCGCATCCAAGATCCAAAACAGCATCCCCCCTTTTTACGAGCTTGAACTTATCCTGAAGCTCATCGAGCTTGTACACAGCCCTCGATGCCTTACCCTCTTGCTTTGCCTTTTTGTAGAAATGATCTTTGCGTTTGTATGCCATTTGTCACCTACCTCTCCATTACTATCCTTTTAAGCACCAAATCACAAATTCCAAATAACAAATAAATCCCAAATTCCAATGACCGAATCTTCAAAAGAACTGTTTTTGTCATTGGAACTTGGTTGTTGGAATTTATTTGGGATTTGCCTGCCCACTCGCCGAGCTTGCGAGGCAGGCGGGGTGCTTGATATTTGGGATTTCGATGGCTGGGGACTCAAGTCCCCAAAAATCCTCAATTGGGGTCGAAAATACCGGGTTTTCGTAAAACCCCCATATAAATAATCAATAAATACGACTAGTTAGATTGAGCCAAAGTGGCAAGAGTCTTGCATTGTAGGTGGGTGAGCTAAGGAGGTTTGATATGATTACTGGAGGAACGGGACAAATTGGACAGGCAGCATATTCAGAGGCGGCCAAGAGAGTTCTTGATGCAGCGACGAAGGAGTTTGAGGTCAGCCCTGATAAGAAACTTCATGCTGAGGCCCTCAAAGCTGCAATGACGTCACTTGAGAGATCCGGCAAGATCGATGCTGAATCGATGCGCACAGCGCTTGAGGCGGCACGCTCAAAGTTCGTAAAGGCGGGCTTCAACCAACGTGCCTTTGCCACGAAATTTGGAGCCAAGGGAAAGATATCTGGAGTGAAACAGTTTTCCACCGATTCAGCGGAATATACGCGGAAGATGCCTGGTGGAGAGGTGATAGCACGAACAGCGGCACAACTTATGAGTATGCCGATTGATGAAGCAGCTCCGAAGCTGGCAGGACTCATTAAACTCTGTGAGAAGGCATAAAGGAGGGATTGATGACACGCAAAAGAAAATGGACCAAGAAGGACATCATAAAACTTTTTGAGATACTTCTCGAAAACAATTCGCCACTGGTGAGTCATCCGAAGTTTAGGAAGCTCCTCAGTAGAGACGAGAACTTATTCACGAATCAGGTTACGCGCGAGGCGAATGGAAGCATAGCTTATCGCACCGTCGATTTCGATGTCGATGAGCTTGGAGATGACGAGTTCTGGGATAGAATAGCCAGCACTCCTTACAATGAACTTATCGAAGAGAACGCCGCGATAGCTCTCGTAAAGATGGCGGAGAAGCTGAATATACTGACTTAACAACCCGCATGAACCTGGGAATGATACCCTCGTCAATTGACGGGGGTATTTTTTTATTCAGACCAAAGACCACAGACAATAGACCATAGACCTGTACACAAATATATATTCAACGTCTATAGTCTATGGTCTTTGGTCTATAGTCTTTCTTGATATATATCTTCCGAAGTATTAACCAAGTGTTCATGATTGGTCTCGGTACCATCGTAAACGTCATCGCGATAATCGTCGGATCCATCGTCGGCATTCTGATAGGTCACAACATTCCTAAACGGGTACATGATATTCTCATAAAGGGACTTGGTCTCTTTACGATCGCGATCGGCATGAAGATGTTTGTAGGAACGGAGCAGTTGATCATAATTCTTCTTTCCATCCTTGTAGGAGGTGCGTGTGGGGAGCTTTTGGGAATTGAAAAACGCCTCGAGAATTTTGGAGCGAAAATAAAATCGATTACAAAGATAAAGGAGAGCAGATTTATAGATGGGTTCATGACTGCAAGTCTGGTCTACTGCATAGGCCCAATCGCAATCATGGGAAGCCTTTACGATGGGATAAGCGCAAATCACGAACTTCTCCTCATAAAGTCGATTTTGGATGGAACTGCATCGATAGGTTTCGCGGCGGGGCTGGGTGTTGGGGTCCTCTTCTCGTTTGTTCCCGTTTTAATCTATCAGGGTGCGATTACGATAGCGGCTATGCACCTTGGACACCTCTTTTCCAGTGCGATGATCGCCGAAATAACGGCCGCTGGTGGTATTTTGATGCTCGGCCTAGGAATCAACCTTCTCGGCTCGTTTGGGGAACGTGGAAGGATTCCTGGGGGCAACTTTCTTCCGGCTATAGCTAATGCACCCCTTTTGACCTGGCTTATTGAGTATCTTCAGATATCTCTCTAGCCCTTATTTTTCCCACCTTTTCTTGAAAAAACTAGCAACAAAATTGCCCTATCAACCGATACTTATAGTGGATGGGAAAGGTGTTTACATAGAGATTTCAGGGAACTGGGGAGTTTTCCCATGTTCCCATTTTTTGTTTTAGGGGATTTTTAAGGAGTGGTTGGGGAACCAAAGACCTTAATTCCCAAAAATATAGCGTTGATATTATTGGATTATTTTATCAACCATCCTTGAAAAAAAGAAAAAGGCGAAACCTTTTTGGTTCCGCCTGTGTGGGCAAGGAGGACCCGTAAAATCCGCCTTTGGCGGATCACGGGCCAATTCCGGACCCAACCGCGCAGTCGCTTAAAAGCGACTTTGCGTGGTGGGCAAGGAGGGAATCGAACCCCCGACACGAAGATTTTCAGTCTTCTGCTCTACCGACTGAGCTACCTGCCCATTGAGAAAGATAAGTTGTTAAAAAACAAGGACTTCCAAAAGTGGAAGGGACGATAGTAGATAGATTGGAAGGTGTCAAGCGAGATAGGCTAAAGCAAATTTGTTCTTATTTTTCAAGGCTTAGCTCGATTACCTTCAAAGGGGCTCAATAAGGGATGGCATTGAAGGGCGTGGTAAGCAAAAAGATTTTAAAAAACACGGGGTTACCGTTGACGGTATGGGGTCCGTTGTGTTATATAAGGACTCGTTCTCGATGGGGGAACCAAGGTAACCGGATGAAATTATTAATCATTATCCAACTGTGTCAAGGAAGACTATAGAATAAGGAGGAGTCATGGGAGAGAGGCGTTCAGCACTGAATAAGGAGTTCAAGGTTGGCGATGTTGCTGTGTACCCGGCACACGGTGTCGGAACGATCGATTCGATCGAAGAACGTGAGATTGCCGGCAATACGCATAAGTTTTACATCATGAAGATTATCGACACCGGAATGACGATCATGGTTCCGACGGGGAACGTTCGTAACGTGGGACTGCGCGAGGTTATCAATCCGAGCGAAGTCGATATCGTCTATGACATCCTCCGTGAGCGCGATATCTCTATCAATGAACAGACCTGGAACCGCCGCTATCGTGAGTACATGGACAAGATAAAGACCGGTTCGATCTATGAGATCGCCGAAGTCCTTCGCGACCTCATGCTCCTTCGCTATGAGAAGGAACTCTCCTTTGGAGAGAGAAAGATGCTCGACACGGCGCGTACGCTGATCGTCAAGGAGTTAGCTATAGCCCAGGAGATGCAGGAGGAGGACCTGGCCGAGGAGATCGACGAGATATTCGCTGATTGATCACAAAATTGACCATAATTCCTAAGGCCTGCTCATTACGAGCGGGCCTTTTGTTATTTTGTGTCTAGGTGTTTGAGTTTCTAAGTATTAGTGTCTAGGCATCTAAGCGTCTAAGTCTAAAGATATTGTCGCCCAATTACAAATCCAACCACTTATACACCTAAACACATATACACTTAGACACTTAATAAATTTCCCTTGCTACCAGTAACGTGGTTCTCTATTGATGGACGGATGAAAACAGCAGCAATCATTGCGGCAGCCGGCATCGGAAAGAGGATGGGTGCTGGTAAGCCAAAGCAATACCTCGAGCTCGCAGGCCGCCCGATCATATGCCACACGCTCGATAGATTCGTCGAAGCCGATATCGATGAAATCGTCATAGTGGTTGAGCCGGACAAGGAAGCTGAATTTAAGACTGAAATAGTCGATCAGTTTGGATTTCCAGGCGATTGGCTCATAGTTGCAGGTGGGGATGTGCGCCAGAGGTCCGTTTATAATGGCCTCAAGGCGACCTCGGAGGTCGATGTAGTTATGATTCACGATGGGGTCAGGCCATTTGTCACAAAATCACAAATTGAACAGCTGGCACAGGCTGCCTTGGATAAGGGTGGCTGCATCCTGGCTAGCCCGATTAAGGAAACCGTCAAGCGTGTTGATGCAGAGGGGCTCATCAAGGAAACTGTAGATAGGAGCGACCTCTGGGGCGCCCAAACCCCTCAGGCATTCAAACGATCTCTGCTCATGAAGGCCATGGAGTCCGCATTCAAAGATGATTTTATGGGAACCGATGAGGCGAGCATCGTTGAAAGGCTTGGCGAGAAAGTTTCGATAGTTGAGGGTGACAGCAGAAACATCAAGATCACGACACCATCTGATTTGATTGTTGCCGAAGCTATACTTAAGGATTGGAATAGGTAAATTCCAAATAACAAGCACCAAATGACAAATAAATTCCAAATCCCAAATTCAAATGACCCAAACGATGGTTTGAGATTTTGGTAATTGGAAATTGTGATTTATTTGTTATTTGGAATTTGATGCTTGGGATTTTTAAGG
>CAYWIG010000053.1:0-8486 GCA_964458295.1 uncultured Myxococcales bacterium | reverse complement strand
TTCGAACTTTACCTTGTTACGATGATGTTTATGCATCACCTGATCGACTCCCTCTTCAATTACGTCCTTGATAAACAACTTCCCATATTCCACATTCTGGACTCGTGCGTAGCTCAACAAGTTGCGTATTATTTGACTGCTTTCTTCAATCTTGAGATCTATCGTACGAAAGCTTCTATCACACGAGTTATCCTTAACCTTCTTCTGTATATTGAATGCTGCAAGCCTGATCACGCCGAGAGGATTACGCAGTTCATGGGCAATCGATGCCGCAAGCGTTCCAATATCGGACAGGCGTCTAGAATCCTCCAGCTTCTTCCTCATCTCGGCGAGTTGTTCCCTGCGCTCCATCATTTCCCTCCGAAGCAGATCTTGACCACGTCTTAGTTTTTCTTCCTCACTGACAAACTCGGTAATATCCCTTACGATGCTCACCATCACCTGCCTGCCATTCAACTCCATAGGCGTTGCGTTGACATGCACAGGAACACATCTGCTCTGGTCACAGATATACGTCACATGTTGCATCGCATCACCCGTACGGGCTGCTTTACGCATCATCATCTCACACTTCTCACCTTGATCCTCAGGGTGTAGATCCCTATGGCGCATACCTATCGCCTTCTGTCTAGGAACACCCAAAAGGCTCGCCGCCACATCATTTGCATCGACTATCTCTTGGGACTCAATATCGATGATCAAAATTGCATCACTCGCCGTCTCTACGAGTGTGCGATATTTCTCCTCGGAGTTTATCAAGGCTTCGATAGCCCGTCTGCGTTCAGTGATATCTAGGACGGTGCCTACACCACGATCGTTCGTACCTCCAACTCCTGGCAGGTGAACACCCTTGTCATGTACCCAGCGAACTGTTCCATCAGGAATGACGATACGATATTCCTCATCGAACGGACCTTCGCCACGAGTAAAACTCGTATATATTTTACCTACGCGTTCACGATCATCCGGATGAATCATATTAAACCATGTCGCAGCATCTCTATAGAGATCATCCAAGTTACATCCCCAGATACGCTCGAACGATGGGCTGATATACAGACACTTTTCGCCATCTGGCGAATATTCATGAAGCCAGAATACCTCCTCGATATTTGAAACGATTTGGTCCAGGCGTTCCGCTGTATCCTTCAGTTCATCCTCTATCTTCTTTCGTCCAGTGACGTCGGTAAAATTACCGAGAAGATACCTTTTCCCTTCCAACTCTAGGTACCTCGTCCTGATATCGGTCCAAAGAATTTGTCCATCTTTCTGCAGAACGGGAATGTTGCTCGCAAAATCCAACTCACCGTTTGCCATTTTTCGAAAATTGTCGAGAGTCCTCTCCAACGCATCGGGGGGATGGATATTCTCGACGGAGAGACTTAAAACCTCATCCTCAGGCATACCCAATATATCTGTCATAGCCCTATTGCATCTAACGAATCGACGAGTCTCGGGATCTGCGACGAGAATACCGGATGTCATCGTAGAGAGGATCGTCGTGAGTTCCTCCTGCAGGCTAACCTTCTCACCGACATCCTCATATATGGCTACGATCTCGCCACTCGGCAGCCTATATATTCGATTGTCGCGCCAACCTACTATCCGATCATCCTTATAGAGCTTGATAGGAAAACGTTCCGTCTCGCCGGTGCGCCACACGCGCTCGAAGACATCGACGATACCGAAGGATTTGGCCGAGGGAAACGCCTCCGTAACCCTTTTACCGATGACCTGATCACGTTTGATATTTTCAACAGATTCCGCGGCTGAGTTAAATTCCACGAATATGAAATCAGCTCCATCATCGACGGCCTGATAGACGGCCACCGCGCTTGGCATGTTTTCAATGAGGGATGTGTACCTCTCCTCAACACAGCTTGGACGATCACTACCCTTTTGTTGTTCTACCATTCCTGCCTCCTGCGAGGGGTTTCGCCAATGCTAACAATTGGATGGATTAGCGCAAATACTTTCTTAAGTTCCCTCGATACAGATATCGATCGCGATTTATTCGATGGAATCACGCTTTCTGATCGTTATTCTCACCACCCCACCGCCGCCTTTAGCGTTTTTTTCATTCTTGAAGTAGAATAGAACGTTTTTCATCCCCTTCAACTTCACCGAATATTCATCCCCGCCAAAACTAGGAGGAACCCTATGCGCACCTATCAATCCCCGACCTTCAGTTAACTCTTTGAGAGTGCTACCAACGCCTAGGCCCTCCTTCGTTCTGACTGCATCAGATTCGATGACTATAAAATCGACTTTGAGACCTTTGTCATTTAACTGCCACGTCTCCTCCGCAAGTTTCGATTTTGGTGGCCAATTCTCAGAGATACCATGAACGCTATCCCACCTCCCAAATGCGCCATCCTTTATCGCCACTTTTAACTTTGGAGCCGAAAGCAGAAAACCCTCGTAAGGAATTCCATCGGCATAATAAGAGTTGAAATACTTCTCATTTAACTTCTCACGATCGCCTATCAATTCATCCGGCAGACTCTCATCTATTACAATTCCGCCAACACCTTGATTATGGATGTAGTATCCATCCGTATTTTTCTTAATCCAAAAAAAAGTAGCTACAGAAATTAATGCTATAATCACTGCTACGATTGCCATTCTCTTCATATAGTCGTCCCTCCAAAATCAACCTACTTTCGACACCCTCTCCCGTCCACTGCAGAGTACACTTTTTTATTCAGACCCTTGATACATCAGGCTGTGTCTTATAACGTATACCACCTAACATAGGAGGATATATGGCAAATGCTAGAGCATTAAGTGGCTTCGTGTACAAGGAAACTCGAACACAAGTACCGGGTCTTGACGGTGGAGGCGGTGCGCTTGGCTTGGAAGGCAAGAAGACTAAAAATGTGGAGGCATACATAGATGGATTCTCAACCTCATTTGGTGATGAAATACTCGCTGAGGTGAATGCTATAGCCGATATGCGCAACGAACTGGAAAGGAAATATGGAGATTATTTCAGGTGTACACCACAGAGGGATATGGTCTGTGATTATTACGTATCTGTCGACTCTAGGTATTCACTCGTATCGTGCCACGGCATCGTAAAATGCAGAATACCGGTTACCGACAAAGCTCCGAAAAAATAAAATTCCGGCGTTCTTGTTGAAAATACTATGAATTCCCATAGAATTTTATAAGTGACATACCCTGCTCGTCTCGTATGGGATTTATCGCGCCGAAGCATAGGTAACCCGCCTTCGCTAAAGCTATGGCGCGGTCCGCGGCATTTATACACGGGCTAATGCCCGTGTTTTCTGCGAAGGCGGATAAAAAATAGTTCTTCCATATGGGATGTTCATATGTTAGGTTTTTTCAAGCAAGGAGGTTGATTATGAAGAAGATCAAACTCACAACACAGCCACAGAAACCCATCTTCACATCCCTCAAAGCCGAAGAGACCGAGAAACTCACAGCATTCTCGACCACATGTCTGGATGAAGATACCATTGAGAAGGTTTTCGATAAATCCTATCGAAAATTCACCAATATCGATTTTGAGGTTACCGAGACGATTGAATTGAAAACGACTTAGGTTGAGGTCAAGGCTAAGGTTGAGATTATATTACAAAACTAAACCTCAACCTTAACCTTAGCCTTAATTTCTACAACTTAAATTCCCGCGACATTCCTTCATCCATCGTATAGATCTTATCTCTTACGCCGATCTTTATCGGCCTGGACCAGCTGCGTTTAAAGCTGACCTTGAGTTTCTTCCGCTCAATTCCCACCGTCATCCAATGACCCGAATAACGGAGGCTGAAATTGAGATTGTTTAACTCCTCAGGAAGGCATGGATTGAACCAGAGAATGCCGTCACGCATCTCAAGGCCCGCATAGCACCTCTGTACAAGATCGACCGTGCCGGCCATGGCGCCCAAGTGAATACCTTCGGACGTCGTGCCGCCCTGTATATCAGCGACATCGCTTGCCAGCGCCGCCTGAAAGAGCTCCCAGGAACGTTCACGATCGGAACGCGATAGCACCCAAGAAACAACTATTCTACTAAGCGTCGAACCGTGCGACGACCGATTGATGTAATAGTCGATATTTCTGGGAATCATCTCGTTATCGAACTTATAGCCAAGGCGCTTAAAGATCTCTTCAAGCCTCTCCGCGGAGAAAAGATAGAATAGCATCAATACATCAGCCTGTTTGGATACTTTGTAGCGATTCGGCGAATCCCCCTCCGCTTCCAGTATGCGATCGAGCCGTTGGATATCGCCATACTGCTGACGATATTTTTCCCAATCAAACTCCTCAAGATTTTCAAATCCTTCGAACTGGCTGATTATACCATCCTTCTGAATTGGAACGAACATGCGCTTGCTGATCTTATCCCAAAGCTTCAACTCCTTCTGAGTGATTTGAAGATTGTCGAGAATCTCGTTGCGGCGTGAATCGCCGACGATCTTTATGATATCAAATGCCCTACTCAGCAACCATGCGAACATCACATTCGTATATGCGTTATTTGGAAGACCGAGCTTTTTAGAACCGGGATATACAGTATGAAACTCATCAGGACCGACGACACCGTGGATCTCATAGCGTTTACGCTTGGGGTTGTACTTCGCCATGCTGGCAACGAGTCGTGCAATCTCCAAAAACATCTCCGCGCCATAGAAGGAGAGAAACTGTATATCCTTCGTAGCCTGATAGTACTGCCAGATGTTGAATGCTATTGCCGCGTTGACGTGCCGTTGGTTGTGGGTGTTATCCGGTACCCATCTATTCGACTTTGGATTTAGATGCACGACCTGTGTCTCCTCGCGGCCGTTGCTACTGCTTTGCCAGGGAAACATCGCACCGTGAAAACCCTCCTTCTTCGCAGCGATGCGCGCCTCAGGAAGCCTGCGATATCGATACATGAGGAGTGCCCTCGTAACCTCAGGCATCCTCAAATTCAGAAACGGAAATATGAAGAGCTCGTCCCAGAAGATATGGCCGCGATATGCCTCGCCGTGAAGACCCCTAGCTGGCACACCGGCATCCATATCGATCGTCTTCACCGACGTCGTCTGAACCAGATGAAAGATATGAAGACGGAGGACAAACTGAGCAAACGGATGCCCATTGATGCCGATATCGCAATACCGCCAATAATGATCCCATTTCCGTACGTGCGATTTCATCGCCTCCCTGAACGTAGGGCAGTGTTGAATAGCGTTCTTCGCCTCGAGCTCAGGTTCGGTAATAGCATTATCCTTCGTCGTAAAAACGACGACCATCTTTTCTATACGCAGAGGTTTCTTCTTTTTAACCCTACACTTAATCGAGTGTGTAATCATCGCACCCCTCTTGGAGATACGCTGATCGACCTTAGCCTCCTTTTTACCATCATAGACCTTTGTCTTTGCCGCCTGTGACATTATGATACGCGATTGATTCGTTTGAACGGAGAGGTAGACGCTGTCATCCGTCACAGCTCCGCCCCCCAAAAAATCCAGGTGTTGGCTGGCCAGCTGCCTGTATCTATGGACCCCCTGATTCGAGACCGTTCCATCTAATGCAGATCTGATCTCGATATTCCCGCTCCAGTTTTCGGGAGTGAGCTCCCAACGAATACCCGCAATATGCCTACGTGAAGCCGATACAAATCGACGACACTCGAGCGTGCTAACACGGTCACCCTTGTCACGAAAGTGCACCTTTCTCACAAGAATTCCCTTCTTAACATCGAGCACCTGATTGTAATCGAGGATCTCCACATCGGAGAGTGAGAACCAATGTCCACCCTCGGGGCGAAAGTTGAGGTAGAGCCAGTTTGGCCAGTTTACCAAATCCTCGTTTTCGATGAAGCGGTCGGAGACCTTCGTCTTCAAACGATTATAACCACCGGCGAGATATGTGCCCGGATAGTTTATTTCATCCGCCTTCGACTCCTCGGCGGCGCCACGCGTGGCGAAATAACCATTGCCGAGGACGCATAGCGCCACGCGGAGCGGTTGTTGTTCCGGTTTCCATGAATCGTAGGTAAGTGCCCATTTGCTCATTGTATAATCCCTCTCGAATTATAAACTGCTCGTCATCTCCTGCATAAACTTACCAACCTCATCGGTATTCTTCAAACTGTATGTTGCGACCGTCTCTGCTGGTTCATCTATGACGCGGATGCCGATTCCGGTCTTATTCTCATTTAACGCCCTGAAGGCGTCCTCATCGGTCAGGTCATCGCCTAGGAAGAAGAGGATCAGATCATCGGCACCAGGATAAAGAAGATTCATGAGATAGTGGATCGCCTTACCCTTATCCCAATCGACATCCGGCTGTAGCTCGAAGATCTTCTTTCCCCCCTTAATCCTAAGGGATGGGTGCTTTTCATGTGAGGCCTTCACCGCGGACTCGATCTCAGCAAGCTGACCATCCGCGACAAGCCTGTAATGCATGGCTATCGCATATTTCTTGCGCTCGACCAGGGCACCTTCTATACCATCAGTCGCCTCATGCAGCTCCTTCTCAGCCTCATCGAGATCGGGAAGGAACTTCTCCCCCTCACCCTGCTGTTTTTCTATTCCAGGACCCTTGATATCGAATCCATGGCTGCCAGCAAAAATCATGTTCGGCATCTGGACCAGCTTCTCCACGTCCGGCCGATCACGACCACTGATTATTGCCACGGTGCACTTTGCGGCAAGCCCTTCGAGTGACACTCGCATCTCCGGCGAAAGCACGGCAAGTTCCGGCTTATCGACGATCGGCGAGAGCGTCCCGTCATAGTCTAAAAAGACCAAAACTCGCTTACCCTTACACTTTCCGATGATAGTTTCGATATTATCCAATGCTGACGGTGGTACGTTCATGTGAGACCTCCATTATTATCGATGTGGATCATACTATATATAATCGTTCTACTTCAATCCAGAAATACTCATTCTACGAACAAGTTATTTAGCGATTCCCATTCATCCAAAACTCTTCTATTGCCAGCCAGTTTCAAAGTGCAATATAATCCGCGATAGTGTAAATACAATAACAGAGAGGAGAACTTAGCTATGAAGGCAACCTGGGATAAGTCCTTTGAAACTGGGATCGAGCTCGTCGATAAGCAGCACAAGAGGCTATTTGAGATAATTAACGATTTGGACGAAGCGATAAACGCCAGTTTGGGAGCAAATGTTCACAAGGAACTCTTCGAGGAATTGGCTAATTATCTAACTGAGCACTTTGGAACAGAGGAAAGATTAATGGATAGGTGGAAATATCCAAGATATGAAGAACACTTAAATTCCCATAATGGATTTACAGCTAAGGTCAGAGACTTTCATAAAAAATCGCTATCTGGGGATCAACTCGTTACGGAGGAGATCCTTGATTATCTGACAGACTGGCTGGTAAAACACATCAAAGCAGTTGATTTACAGATGGGTGAATTCCTGCGTAGCAAGGGTGAGCGTTAAATGCGAAAGCTGCTCGTCACATCATGTTTCATTTTGATCTTCACAGCAACTTCCGG
This sequence comes from uncultured Myxococcales bacterium, assembly GCA_964458295.1. Taxonomy (GTDB): domain Bacteria; phylum UBA10199; class UBA10199; order 2-02-FULL-44-16; family JAAZCA01; genus JABGOS01. The sequence goes on along the minus strand of CAYWIG010000053.1, from coordinate 997 downwards.
ATGTAGTGAAAAGAATGAAGCCCATTACACCTACTTGGATGGCAGTGGCAACAAATACATCTTGAGTCCAGATGGAATCCTCGAATATGACCCTGTGAGGATTGAGGAGAGCTCCAGTGGAGAATATTCAGGTGGAGAACCGGTCAGCAAGAAAGTTGAACCGGTAGTCCTCGATAACATCCGAACCACCTTCAAAACAGCGATCGAGAATAAGGATATTCACATCGAGAAGCGAGTAAAATTGTCCGGTTTAATTGAGGTCAGAGGGGGCAAACAAAAGAACATCTATATCCTAAATCCATCCTCCCCTAAAAAAGATGAGATTGAACAGCTGTTAAAATCGGCTATCTCGCAGTAGAACTCAAGCACTATACATTCTGTAAAACCTATACACCCTACCGCGAAGGCGTTTGTATTTTATTTCATCATCGAAGAGGGATTGCAGAACAGCTGTCCTAATACCTCGAGCGCGTTCAGCAGTTATTTCCGAGAACAATTCATTTAAGATCCTGTTCGCTTCAATAAGATACTTCGTTCTACCATATACCATGTATGCCCAAAGCGATGGGCTGTTGCGATTCTCGACGATACGAAGTGCAATATGATGAAGAAGATCATCTCTAACAGCGGCCGGAAGCATATCGCCCTCAGCAACTTGCTTCGTCTCCTTTTCATAATATCTCACAAGTCTTCCATAGAGTCTGCTCATGTGAGGTGCTACATCATGACCTCTCTCAAACATCGCATTCAAGGAAGCTACCTGAACAGCTGTACTGTAATCGATCATTGCCTTTGCGGCTTTACTAGGGCTCGCATAGGTTCGAGACTTCTCAATGACATCAACCGCCCTATCTCTTAGATGTCGATCTCTAATCCTTATTGCTAAATCCTGAATCGGTTGCGGTGCTGACAAGAGATCACCCGGCGTGGATAGCTCCAATATTTCGCCCCAAGAACTATCACCTATATTATTCATGTGCCTAAAATAGGAGAGGAC
>CAYWIG010000052.1:0-8598 GCA_964458295.1 uncultured Myxococcales bacterium | reverse complement strand
CTTCTTTCCGGGTGATTACCTCTCAAAACGTAGATACGTACGCGATGTGATCAACTTTTACGAAGGTATCGAAGCTAAGCACGGCGTCGTGGAGGATTAAAAACGTCAACCAAGGATTGATGTTTTCTTGTCATTCTATTCTACCAATATCGGGAATTCCTTCATTATATTATTCAAATTTTATTAGTGCGGAACCATACCGAGCTCGTCGAAACAGAAGGCGGGCTATAACCTCCATGAAGAAAGTCTTCATTTCATCGGAGGGCAACGTTCCGTCATTACGTAAAACTGAGGGGGGATTTTCGTGCCAATGCAGTGCGAGCTTATCCGCGAAGGTCTCCTTTGCAAAATAATCGGCTTCATCCTCACCATCTCTCATCTCGAAATGAACTCTGAGCAAATTTCTGTAGAAAACTCTATCGTCCTTTCGATCGCCGTTTAACGGGTACAGACTTTTCCATTTTTCACGAAGCGAAGCTGGGAGCGAATACCAAATCGTTTCAGCACATTCGTGAAGGACTCCGTAGATCAAATATCTTTCGACTTCATCCCGATTCAGTTTGGGAAGCTGCGGCGGGCCTAGGTTTTCCACGATGCGCCTATATATACTGTCAGGGACTCTGCTCCCATTTTCGCGAAGCAATTCGACGGTAAGCCTGGGCATGCATCTTTCCAGTGTAAGCGAGGCGAGTTTGTACGGTTCGTCCACCTTTTCAATCGGCAGATCCATTAAGGCTATTTCAGCGGCCAAGAAATGAGCGCTTCCATCCGTCGATGGTACAAATGAGACGACGCATCTCATGGGAGTTAAGTAGCTTAAGGCGTCAGGATCTTCGGGACGCACTAGGGAAACCCTGGAATAATGGAATGGTGGAATGTATTCGCGCGATCTGACGGTCCTTAAGAATTCGGGAACCATCTTCATGGCTCTGTCCAAAACTGCGTTTGAGATTAATCTTACATAACCCCCTTTGGTTTTTTTTAGGTTTGCAACATCGATAGGCACGGAGGGGCCGGACAACCCAGGCCACACGATCATCGGTCTATCTGATCTAACGGTATAGGGCATTATTAGGTGCGGTGGCCTTCCATCCTTTTTCGTCCTCTCCGTTATGAAGGCCTGGAACTCGGCCTGATATTGCATCCTCAACCTCTCCCGGTGGGCCGCCTGAAGCCGTTCTCTGGTGAGGTGTCCTGCGCGTTCTATAGCCTTGTCGAACCATTTGATGTCGTCGTCGTTATCCACTCCTATCACTATCTCTTTGAATCGATGTTCTCCGTTGAAGAGGAGCGCCGTCATGATTCCCGTCACCATCGTTCCGAACTGATGTTCTGGAGTTTCCCCATCCTGAATCATGAATGGATGCACAAAGGCAATTGAGGAGAATCTATGAGCGGCAGCAACCTGTAATGCAGAGATCGTTGCCGTCTGGGTGTGATTGATGTGTGTGGGTATGGAGGGGTCCGCCTTTACACACAATATGGATGGGGATTGGCTGTTACCCTTCGATGCGAAGAGGTCGCTGATGCAACTCTGTCTCGGCATGAAGTCGAATCTGGTGTATCCGCTGACGTTACTTAAGGAGAGGTATTGCGGATGTGCATTCGAAATTGCGAAGGCGTCGAACGGTATCTGCATCAGATGCGTCGATGGCATATTTACCGCAATAATGTCGCAACCTGCCACGGTTGCGGTGGAGAAAGACCTCACATGAGGGTTATGTGATAACAGTGTCGTTAGACCAGTCATTGAACATTCCTATCCCTAAATCCGATCTATTATCGGCTGTCTGGCAGGAATGTTGCGTATAAAGGGATATCGAATCGACGGGAATATCTGTGTGTTATCAGTATGTTACAGACGCAAAAAAGCGTCGGACGCTTTTTCAAGAATTTTACGAAAAGCGTCCGACGCTTTAATAATTTCGTTATAATTTAAAGCTTATTTTTTCGGCTTCATCATCTGCTCGATCTTCGAGACGACGATGTAATTCTGAAGTTCAGGCGCTGCAAGCGGGTACGTCGATGTAATATGGATCGGCTGACCCTTCTTAAGTACCAGACCCGGGGATTTTGCAGTTTTCTTATATTTCACCCTGTAGGTCTTGTTGTCGTTGATGACGTACATGTAGTTTCCGTTTGCGTCCCACTTGTGGAATTTCACGTCGTCCTTCCAAAGATCACCGTGCTTGAACTTCGTGACGTCGTGAATTTGCACGTCACCAGTGGCTGTCGTCTTCGTCGTGACCTTTTCCTTCACCTCCTGTTTCTTGGCCATGGCCGCCAGGGCGAAGGTCGTGACTACCGCAACTACTAGAACCGCTAACAATAACTTCTTCATACATACCTCCTTGGTTTTTTTTGTGAATGCCCGATTATTGATAACGACGATCAAAAAACAAGATAAATTATCGGATGGGTAGAGGGTGTTGATTCTTATTGAGTTTTTGGGGGTCATACACTTAAATTCAGGCCGTCAGACATGCGTATCTATGGAGGGTGTAAGCTGGGGATGGGCAAACGCGATCACGCACATTTTATCGTTTGGATGGCTATAGGCGCTGCGCTGGGGGCGATGCTGCGTGAGTGGATAGTCGTGGTTTTAGATATTCCACATCCGTGGATTCTGATTGCCGGGATAAATATGGTCGGGGCCTTTGTTATAGCCGTCATATATGAGATTGAACATCTGCTGCATAGACATTTGAAGGTTTTTGGTGCGATCGGGTTCTGCGGTGGTTTCACCACGTTCTCACATTTTAGCAATCACACGGTCAGGATGTTTATGGAGGGAAAGGGTGAGATCGCCTTTTTAAATATCGGGGTCTCCCTGGTTGGAACCTTTGCAGCCGTATATCTCGGTATCGCTATCGTAAAGATTGGAGCGAAAATCTGGAGGATGAGATGATAAAACATCACATCCTCTTTACAGGTGTTGGTGGAGCTCTAGGCGCTATAGTTCGTGGCTACCTAGGCGTTCTTATAAACACCAAATTTCCTTGGGCGATCCTTATAGTGAACGTCGTCGGATCCTTTTTGGTTGGAGTGCTCGTCGCAATCTTTGCGGGATATGAGTCCAGCTTATCACAACATATCGAAATTATATCCATGGGATTCTGCGGTGGATTTACAACTTTCTCATCGTTTAGCTATCAGAGCGTGGGTCTATTCCGGAGCGGTAAGCAACTTCACGCCTTGGCGAATGTAATCCTTTCACTCATCCTGTCGATTGGAGCGGCGTGGTTGGGTATAACAATCTCTGAAGCGTTCATATGATGACGGGCAGGAGCGATAGATAAACTCTATCTTATAAATATGGACTATGTTGCACACGGATTTTGGAGCTACATTTTTTTCAACTGGGTAAGGAGACCATTATATGCGGTCCTCTTTGGTCTTCTTCCGGATACCTCTTCATGGCTTATCTATACCATCTATAGGATGTGGATGGGGGGAGAGTTTTCAAAGCCTATCCTGAGTATCGTTCCTGACTGGGTCTTTACGCTCTACAATATCAGCCACAGCCTCTTCGTAGCAGCCGCTGCAATTCTCATCGTCTCCCTAATCCTAAGAAGAATTCCGATGTGCATGCTAGCATGGCCGGCGATGATCGTTCTGGATGTATTTACACACACGAGGGATTTTCTGCCGACGCCATTTCTATGGCCCATATCCGAATGGCGTTTTCCTGGAATCAGCTGGGGAACGTGGCAGTTTATGGTGATAAACTACTCCGTTATAGCGATCTGCCTATTCGCTATTATCGTCTATAGGAAGAGACGTTCGTCAGATAAATAATTATTCTATTCACAACAGACCGAAGTGCAGCCGCACGATTTCGAAAGCAGTACAGCTAGATTTGCGCTTTTGATAATTCTGGCTAAATATAATAGGGGTGTTCTTTATGGACCGCTAAGGGCTCGTTCCCTCGATCATTTTATAACCCGACCTTGTTGCTAGGAGATATTGTTTTTCATCGCCGGCCTCGTTCAGCTTTAATAGATAACGAATTTTGGCGTTGGGATTAAGGGCGGCCCACACGAGCATGTCGCCTGCGCGCCTATCGAACTGCTTTGTGCGGATGAGCCGCTCTGCGGTAACGACTTTATCCTCACCATCGGTGTCGTCGGTATCTTTTGGATCAGGGATATCTTTGGACTGAAACCTTCTGCCCATCACAGTGAAGTAGATAAATTGATGTGGATCGATGCGTTGCAGGTTATCGGGATTCATGAAGAATTCCGCAAAACAATCCGCGCGCTGTTCCTCTGCGGCGTCATCCGTTTTGGCTACAACCTCTGGATGGTCTGAGACGGTGTGCCAGTCGGTCTTGATAAATTTATTTTGGTGCTCATTTATCTCCGCGAGACGGTCCTTCGTTAACGCCCCGGTCTGCTTCCTCACATACTCATCGGCATGGCCGGTTTCATGCAGAAAGAGACTCATCAGATCCTTTTCCTTCATTCCAGCTACGAAATCGGCGTTTAGGAGTATGCGCTTTTCATCGGCCACATATAATCCTGCAGGAGTGCCCATGAATTTTACAGCCGCAGCCCTCATCATCTCCGCACCGCGCTTCGGATCAGTCTTAAAAACCTCTGCAGCCTTTTTGGCTAGCTCCGAGGCCTGAGCGTGATATGTCTTTTGCATGTAATCGCCGGATACGATTACAACCTGCTTTATTCCTCTCCTTGCAAGTTCGGTGAGATATTTCTTTCCAAAACCATCCTTCTGTTCGATCAGACCTAGCGCCTTTTGGAGTACTGCGGAGATCTTCTCAGGATCGATGTCGTAGTCGAGATCCTTTGCACCTTTGATCGGAACCTTTCTCGATCCAAAATTTACATCTGAAAGTCGCCTCGTGGATGGAAATCTGGTCCCCTTGACATCCATCATTCCCTTGGCCTGCCATTGTTCGATGATGGCGCCCCAATCTCTTTCGAGTGTTCCTTCCACCGATAGGTTTGCCACGATTTCGGGTGTGGCATCCAAACCCGCTCTGGATTTTGGTGACGGTTCATCGACGTCTTCATATTCTGGATCGCTAAGGGTAGCTCTTCCCCTTGGCACCGGTGGAAGATCGACGAATACATCATCCGTATGCCTAGTCGGTCCAGCGTTTGGCGATCTTCTGAGAGCCATCAGCTTGATAGCTCCTTCGCTTCCCTTGAGGTATCCTAATACCTTCTTCAACAGAGGTGATTTTTCCCCAAGCTCCCCGTGCTTTCTTTCAAGAATCTTGCGAATCATCGTGCCCGTCTTTGCATCGATCGTTCCGAGGGGGCCCCCGTCCTTTCCACCCGATTTTTGAATGGCATCCTCAAGCTTTGCTTTAATATCATCCTTCAACGCTGGGTCTTTGATTTCGGGTAATACAAATTTGTATACAGCCCTTACGAACTCTTTGATCTCCTTCCCCTCGATCCACGGATTCTCTTCTGGGCGTTCGGTAATTTCCCTGTGATAGTCATCGCGATGCGCCTTTAATGAAACGGGTCCTTCGGGCTGCTTCTTTAGAAAGGCCAGCGCCTTCTTTGAAAGCTCAAGCTGCTTGAATCTAGCTGGAATTTCCTCAGCGAGCTTACGTATGTTGATGACGTTATCTCGATCATCCTTGTTTACGTACATAGGCCCGTCAGGGGAGGTGCAATGATAGCGAACGACCGGAGGTTCTACGCTGTCCTTATCCGTCGAAACTGTATAGCTCGTGTGGTCCTTTAACCATTCGGCGATTTTTAAAAGATCTTCCATCGTGACATCGTCGATATTTGGTAATTTTCCATCCTTGAGGGGTGAGCCTGCAGTCACCCCGATTTGATCTTCGGCGCGATCCAGTAAATCCTCGAGGCGTTTATAGAAGGAGATCTTATCGGCTTCCGCAGAATCTAAGTTTGCCTGTAATGCTGAGACGATGGTCGGTCTGTCCGCTTCACTTATTGTTCCCGTATGTCCCCACTTGCGTCTGACATCGCTAAATGTCGCCTTTATTCGCTTTTCAAATGCTGCCCTTTCACCTTTATCGGCGACGGAGGGGATGACCACTTTACCGATAGCACCCCTTAGAGCTTGAATGTCACCATACGAAGTGGTGCCTTCCAGAATTGGATCCTTGTGATCGATCTTCACGAGACGATATTGGGGTTTTCCATAGGATGTAGCTGTGAGCATCCTCGAAAACGCCTCCTCACTTGTGATATCCTTCTCGACCTTCTTCCAGGTTCCGTCGGACTGTTTTACGTAATGGACGAGCACGAACTCATCGTCCATGCTGAACATGACCTGTCTCTCATGTTTAGAATGGCGACGACCGACGGTGTCGAATTTTTCTCGAAAACCGCCTCTTCTCTTAAGCTTAATGTATTCAATTTTATGTTGATCCTTAAACAGCCCTGCGGCTCCCTTTGGCTTGGCTCCATCGCCTGTTAACTGTCTAAATCTACGCCGACTCCTGTAACCATGTGTCTTTGGTTTGTTTGTCCAAACGATGGGTTGGCCATCCCCTGGTTCATCCTTATATATCGAATGATAGGGTGAGGTGGAGATGAGGTAGTACCCGCTCCCGCCCGCAACGCCGCCTGTTGTTCCCATAATGCTCCTCCATTGAATGGATAGAGTTCAATTATTCATACTATTATCGGCGGGTGATGACCCTGGAGTTGCTTTAAGGGAAGATTATATATGCAAGTAATATCAATGGGTTATGTGGTTTTAGAGTGTAAAATTAGGCTGTTTTAAGGTCGATGGGGGATTCTATATATCCTTAAGCAATATGTTGTCCGATGATCGCTCGATCATATTGGCGAAAGAGGAGAGGGTTTTAGACAGTACTGACAACTCATCGGAACCCTTTATCGGAATTTTATCTATGCCGTGGTTTTCAAGCGCATGTTTTACATTGAAGATGGTTAGATGCGATGTGTCGCTCGCTGGTTGATAACCTATCGACCTCATCTTCTTCAGTCTTACCTCAGATAGGATGCGCGATTGAACGAGATCATAGAGAAGCTGCTGAACCAACCTGATCGGCGCTTCAAGTCTTTTAGAGATCTGTTCAGAGGTGAGAGGGATTGCATTTTCTCTCAAAAAATTTCTGACGCAAAGGTGTGCAATTTTTAGAGATAGCAACAACTTGAAGTTGTAACTCACCTTCAGACAGTCCGGTTCATATTCGTAGGTGTCTACGTTCTGTTCCGCGAATGAAATTTCAGCGCCTAACAGGACGATCAGCCAGCTCAAGTGCAACCATACGAGGAATAAGGGGAGGGCGGCGAAACTTCCGTATATGGCACCGTAACTCGCTACTCCTATCTGAAAGCGAATGTAGATCATCTGAACTACGAGGTAGATACTTCCAGCGATAATACCGCCGATAATTCCCGACTTTATGCGCACCTTCGTATTCGGCATGAATATGTAGATGAAGGAGAAGAGGAGCCATGTGCTCAAGAAGAGAAACGCCTTCGAGAAAGATGCAGTTATTGAGGCATAATCACTGAGAAGTGGTAGGTGTTGCATCAGATCTTCGATGTGGCCGAACATGAAGACAGATGCAGCATTGGATATTATAAAGAGGATGGGACAGATGAGCATCATCGAGAGATAATCACTAATTCTCCTGCCGAATGATCTACCATCTTTGACACCCCAGATATCGTTAAGCGATGTTTCGATATATCCGAAGACCTTTATTACGGTCCAGAATAGTGCGGCCACACCGATCCCAGCGATGATTCCACCGCCGGCACTCTCCAGGAAGGAATGGGCGAATGCCATGATCTGTTTTGCGATCTCATCCTGTCCGGCGAAGGTGCTATAGATTTGTTTCTCAAGCAGCTTCTCAAAGCCAAAACCTTTAGCGATAGCAAAGGCCATTGCAACCAATGGGACTATCGATAGGAGTGAGTAATAGGTGAGGGCGGAGGCTTTTAGTGAACATCTGTTCTCATTGAAACCGCGAAGGGCGAGAAGGATGATTCTTAGCCTTCTGATCCAAAATGACTTTCCCTTGGAGAGCTGGCTTATGCGCAAACGCCAAATATCGGTTTTTATAAATTTTACGATCTTACCGAGGCTCTTCATCGTGCCTCAATCTACACGATAGCGAGAAATTTTGCATTATGAATTAGGGTATTGTCCTGCCTATCAAAACCTCTTTGCTTACAGGGAGGGATGATCGGCGTACGGTGTCTTTTTCGGGTTACGGCCCGAAAAAGCACCTCATCACTCGACCGGTGAATGATGATAGCCATGGACTCACCGGCCTCCGTGACGCCACCGATCACCCCTCCCCTTACGCTGTGAGGTTTTGATGTATTCGCCTGACGCGAGGGGTGGATGTTTGTGAGGCGTCTCGGAGGTAATTTTAGCAGCCGGGGTCTAATGGACAAAATTACCGAGAGCCGAGTTGCCGTTTTGGGCCGACCCAAAACGGACAGCGTACTCACAAACATCCAGCCCGGAAGGAAGGCGGATATATAGTAACTGGAATTTACGTGAGTTGTTAAGAATCGAAGTAAAAAAGAATCAGCTGTTTGCGGCCTGTTTCTTGATCCACTCCCAGTTCTTATTGACGAATTTCTGGGTTTCCTCGACCTGATC
>CAYWIG010000051.1:0-8700 GCA_964458295.1 uncultured Myxococcales bacterium | reverse complement strand
GAAAGTAGGGTATCTGCTGTGCAAAGAATTTATACCACGGTGCGGATGATGGTGGCCACCATGTAGGAATCCTTATGAAGGCGATCGTCCTTCCATCGAGTTTGAAAGTTCCGGATAGAAGCGGTTGCTTCGTTATCTCTCTGAACGAATTCCAGAGGGGGTAGAATGGGAATGAGCTTCCAATTCCTGCCTCCACCGCCTTTTCACCTAGGATCGCCGACCATCTAAGGTTTTTCAAATCCTCGAATACATCTTCGGTTTGAATCTCTATCTCCTCTGCTGCATCGATCCTGTAGTTGGAGATGCGCGCCTCGGGATCGAGGGTGTTCGGTAGGGGATCTCCCTCCTCATTCCATTTTATCGTGACGATCTCAGTCAGATCCCGATCCCGTGAAAAGATCTCCACATCAGCTTCACCTGTAGGTACGTTTCCGAAATTCCTCTGATTTCTTATTGTGAGGATCTTCGTCACAAAACGCTTTTCCGCAAGGTCGTTGCCATGGCTATCGTACTGCGCAAGCTCATCTATCAACAACTCGACTGGAACGCCATCGATCGAGAGAAGCTCGTCTCCCCGCTTAAATGGAAAGGCGTCTGTGGGAAGATGTTTCCTGCTTACATAGTCGATTAGCACTCGTCCCTCAACGTAATCGCAGTAGAAGCCGAGATGTGTCATGTAGTTCGATGGGATGATGAACCAGATGTGCGTATCCTTTACGCCCCCGGCCATCCTTGCCATGGCGTCATAGAAATCCAGGTCAGTGCCGTCGGTTCGATAGGCCTCACCCAGGAGTTCGCCTGCCAGATCATCGACGGAGATGCCAAGGTAATCCATCTTCCAATGGATCGGCGCATAGCGATGTTTGAAGAGTGCGATGAGCGCCTCTGCATCGGAGATCCTCTGGCTGCGAGTTAAATCGCAGAGGCCGTGTGAAGAGATTAAGAGCACAGCCACTGCGGTGGCTATCGAAATTAATGAACGAATTTTCATCATTCATCTCCCTCTGGTTATTCTTCTTCTTCGGTTATATAGTTTTCATCGACGAGACTTAAAGCAGCTTCGATCGCGGCATCGCGATAGAATTGATATCCGCTGTAGAAATCATCGAGGGTGACGTTATATGGGATATCCGGTGATACCCCCACGTTTTCCAAATAGTTTGTCTCCACGCCATCCGGTGTTGTCACGGTTCCATTTCTCCACGCGAGCGTGATCGTGTACGAGAACTTGATCTCGGAATAGCCGGCCGACTCCCGCATATAGATTACTGCTCCGCCGGCTCCCGATGTAGGTGCGCCGAATATGGTTGCGCGCCCAGCATCTTTCATGAGGGCTGGGAAATAGTCACCGCACGAGTTGGAGAGCTCATTTGCAAGAATTAGGACGGGTTTTGTGTATGTGATAGCTTGGCCTTCACTTGTGGTGTACGGTGCGGATATCTTGCCGTCATAATTGCATAGCGATACGGGATCTGTCAGAAGCTCGCCGCTTGCTAATCTCCTCCTTATATCCTCAGCGATTCTAGCAGCGATCTTCTTGTCGTTATCGTTCAGCTGATCGTTGTATTCGGCGTTTTCAAAATCGACGAGCGTCGATCGATTGGCCCTAAGCTGGTTGTTAAGCTCGGCGATCGGTTTGTCGAAGAAAAACGAGGCGAGCTGAAACCCAAAACACAAGCTTCCACCTGGATTATTGTTGAGATCGAGAATCAATATATCCGTGTTCTCTTCGAAATAGGCTATGTCCTCCTCGAAATGTTCGAGAGCTCTTTGCAAATTGATATGCTGTGATGAGAACGTGTTGATTCTGATATATCCGATCTTCCTCTCGTCCTCTACGAAGGCGCCTGAATAGTAGGGCGTGCGATTCCTCTCGATGAAGTTGTCACCCGTGCTGAAAAATGGAGCTACATGGGCGTAAAGTGATAGTGCTGTAGGTGAGTCCAGAGGGTCGGAGTGATTTCGATATTTGTCCAGCGGATTGGTGAAGTTCGATGTTGATTCATTCCCAACCTTTGAAGACTTTAGATCTACGCCTTCGTCGTTCATCTCGGCCAACTCTTTCCCCTTACGGATCCAGTTAAGCTCGACCTCCCTCTCCTCGCCGTCATACGATTTGAGCTTTAGGACGACGCTCTCCTCCTGTGGTAGGTAAGGGAAGGTCTTCTGCCCCCTTTCGGAGAGGTAAAATGTGGCTAACCTTCTTTGCTTGATTTCATTAGGATGACCCAAATAAGGCATGAGCCCCCCTCTTGCCTCGTCTGTGGAAACTCCGCCGAACTCTATCACTTCATCACCTAGCGATATCTTGTCGGCGACCTCATCCTCAACGTAAACTACGACCGCATGTCCATCGACGTCGTCTAAACGAATCGGTAGCGAAACCGATGCTGAAGTTGGAAAGAAGTGGTGTACGTGGCTATCCTTCAAGTTGGTCAGATATTTAGCGATCGATTCGTAGAACTCTATGTCATCCATTTGATCTGCGGATACCTTGTCCAGAAACTCCTGCGATATACTTTGAAATGATATACCGAGATAGTCCTCCTTCCACTGCTTAGGCGCGTACTCACGATCGAAGAGCGCGATGATCATCTTCGCATCGTCGACCCGCTGCTCTTTCGTGAAGCCACCATCGTATGGTACATCCTTTGGTGATTCACTGGGTGGTGGGTCGATTGGAACCTTCGGTTCATCCTTGGACGTATCGGAGCCGGAACACGCGACGATCATTGTTAAGGTGAGAATTAGAATTGGAATAAACTTCCGCATAGATCCTCCTTGAATTGAGTAGATCCTTATCGGTTCCCCCACATATTAGTTGCGTGATTTTTTGAAGTCTATTTATTCAGTGATTTCATGTAGTTATGCGCTGGTGCTCTGGGTGCTTGTATGCTAAGCAAGTGGGTGTTCGCGTGTTCGCGTTTAAATCGTTATATTATCAACTCGAACACGCAGAACCCGAACACTCGAACACGTAAATTTTTAAAAGAGGTGCGTATGGGGCATGTGAATATCGAGATAAAGGCAAGGTGTGAAAATCCGAATCGAATCAGGGAAATTTTAAAATCGAAAAGTGCTAAGTTCATCGGTGAGGATCATCAAATCGATATGTATTTCGATACAAAAAATGGCAGGCTGAAACTCCGTGAAGGAAATATCGAAAACAATCTCATCTATTACGAGAGGAATGATGAGAGTGGTCCGAAGCAATCAAATGTCATTCTGTTGAAAGCGGAGCCGAATTCACCTCTGAAGGAGATACTTTTAAAATCGATAGGAACTAAAGTGATCGTCGATAAACGTCGTGAAATATATTTCATCGATAACGTGAAATTTCACATCGATCTAGTTGAGGGGCTTGGTTCGTTCGTCGAGATCGAGGCGATAGATGAGCGGGGCGACATCGGTGCTGAAGAGCTTCGCAAACAGTGCGATCATTTCATCGAATTGCTAGGAATTAAGGGGGAGGATCTCCTCTCAAACTCCTACAGCGACCTATTGAAAGAATAACTATTTATACGTCGAACACACCTGAGAGGTGCGATGGTAATCGCTCCTCGGAGGTGTGTGAAACCAATTGCAAGACCACAACACACCTCGCAGGAGACACTGCGTGCCACCTCCGAGGGGTGTTGCTTGTTCTTGTTTGAAAATTGACTTATCCGACATTGTGTACTAAGCGGGTTAACTCATGGGGGTTGGCCAAGGAGGTCGTATGGGTGCACCCGCTAGAGTTCCTCTTCAGTCTCAATGTCAAAAAGAGATCGACGCCTTTCGAAGATATCCATTCAGAAGCGATTATCCGGTTACGGATGAGGGTGAGGCCGTCTACGAGGGGGCCCTTCGAGGTTATGAGAAGGTATCGGATGATATTCGTAAGTGCGCAATAAAGAATGGTGGATGTAAGTATACGCAGGGGATATTCGATTCCGTTCTCGCGCAATATTCAAATGTTATCGTCAAGTTTGAAAAACTTTCGAAGGATGAAGCCGTAAAGAGGATGAAAATTACACCTGAGTCTCTAGGTAAATTGCAGAAGCTGTTCAAGCGTGCGTTCTGGCTGGCGATTCTCAAATGCCATAGGGATGTAGCGGAGAGTATATTCCGTTCAATGAGGGAGATAAAGGTGGCGGATGTCGCTTCCCTGCTGAAGAATATAGAATCCAACAAGGTTTCACCGGTGAGCGAAGAACTTCTCGGACGTTTTGATTATGTGAGGGGGGAGGGGCGGAAACTTCTTATCTTCCTAATCGAACTCGATATCTACGAGGATGATTTGGATATTCTATTTCCGAAGGGTGTGTAAAACTAAATTTCTAATCCCAGGGATTAAGACACGCAGCCCAATTTCCAAACCCCTGGGGTTGGAAATTCTTCTAGTCCGAAAATCCATCACCCTGATTTTCGCCCTCTAGGATGACGTCGGCAAGGTCAGCGGTCTTGCTGGCCAATGAAGCGCCTCCATAAAATACATATCCTCTACCTCTGTTGGAATCGTATTCGCCTGCACCTGCGATGATGTCCATGACGCCGTCGCCGTTTACGTCCATGACCCTCTCGCACGTGAACGCCGCACCGTTCTGTTCACCCGTGAGAATGATATCCGCATCCGCTGCACCCTTGGTTGTGAGTCCACTGCCGCCGAGAAAGATATAGATTCGACCGAGCTCGGTGCCGCCTGGATAGTTCGCTGCACTCGCTATGATATCATCCACGCCATCGCCGTTTATATCGCCGGTCGTTCTAATCGACATGTTGTCGCTTGCATTTTCGCCTGTGAATATCGCGTTCGCTTGAGCTGCGCTCATGTTCGTAAGCCCCGTTCCTTCGAAGAAGTAGATCTTTCCAACGCCAGTTCCAAAATTCTGACCCGTTGCGATTATATCATCCGCACCGTCGCCCGTGACATCGGCGACCCTCGTTTGATTCGAGAATCGATCGTTATTCGCTTCGCCAGTGATCATGATCTCGGCATCGGCTGCATTTCTGCTGGAAAAGTCAGTTGCACCGAAGAAGATGTAGATTCTGCCTCTATTAGTGTCATATGTACTATCGTTCGTGATGAGGTCGTCGATTCCATCCCCGTTTAAATCCCTCGTCTCTTTCAAATAGCCCAGGTTTCCGCCGTTGTTACTATCACCAGTTATGATGACGTTTGCCGATGCAGCCCCATAGCTTCCACTGAGATCGGTCGCGCCGAAAAAGATGTAGATCCTGCCCTTGCTGCTGTCGTAACCACCGGCGTTTAAAATTGTATCGTTGATATTGTCGCCGTTCATGTCGCCGTATGCGGAAGCCGGCCAGCCGAGGTAGTCATTTTCGGCTTCCCCTACGAACTCGACATCTGCAGAAGCAGCCGTTTCCGATACGAAGTCAGGACCGAAGAAGATGTTGGCGGCACCCTTTCTCGTATAGGCCTGTGATGAATCTGTAAGTATGTCATAATGACCATCACCATTTAGGTCGGCGACCGCATCCAAGAAGAGCTCATCCCAGGCGACCGCCTCTTCGAGTACGAGATTTGCGTTGTTGACCGCCGAGAGCGAATCTTCGATAGGATTCTCCGCGGAAAATCCATAGAAGATATAGTCCGCACCACCGTTGAGTGTGAAGAATATCGGATCGGCGAATCCATCGCCGTTGAAGTCCTCGGATACCAACCAGCCGATACTCATGAAATCACCCGTCGCCTCGCCGGTTATGATCGCTTTGGCGGTGGAGGCGCTTGAAGGTCCCGTCGTGAGTTCATCGCCATAGAAGATGTATCCCCTCCCGATATCACTTCCAGCCTCCCAATATTCGGCCTCGACGGTGAGGTCGGCCTTGCCGTCACCGTTTATGTCGTGCCTCGTCATCGTCTGAAAGGTTTCCTCAAAACTGTCCACATCGGATTTTGTTGATGCACTTACAGACGCGGTTCCAGCGGTTATCGAAACGGTGTAGGTCTTTTGGTAATCTAGAAGATCCAGAAGGGTGACCGTCATGATCGTGCTGTCCTCATTCCAACCGATGCTCTTCGAAAGGCTGTTTTCGCTCTCATCCTTGATATCGAATAAAGATTCGGCCTGGTCGGTGTCGACCGCCTCTGAAAATATAATCTGAACTCTAACATTTCTGGGAAGAGGGGTATCGGAGAGCTCCTTTTCCGTGCCGTCCTGCAGGAGGAGTTTTGCACTTGCGGTTACTGAACTTGGGGTGGAACCTCCGGAGCTCGAGCTTCCACATCCGATGAGCGATGTGAAAAGAAGAAAAAGCATAAGTATTGTGGTTAGAAGTTTCTCCATATTGACACTCTTTATCATCCCGTCCTCCAGTCCCTGTGTTCGCAAGTTCGTCCTTCGACTGGCTCGGGACGAACGAGATAGCCAGATAAACTGTCCGTTCGTGCTGAGCTTGTCGAAGTACGAATGAACCTTTCAATAAAAGAGCTCTCTGATATTGTGCAATCACAAATTCTATAAGTTAACGACCCTCAGTTCAACGTCAAAAAGGCAAGGATCGCATCATGAACGATTGCAAGCACGAGGATCGATGTGATAGAAGTCCCCACGATGACATCCTTCACCCAAATACTGACGGCGTGTGAACCCGTAGCCTGGACGATAGGGCTAGCCAGCCTTGCTGTCTACATTCCAGCGTGGTGTCGCTACAAACACATGCTAGACGATGCGGCGGTGAAGAGGTTGGAGCACTTTGACGGTGCTGGGCTCACGAGATATCAATATAGGAAGGCGATCGATTACTATGCCAGGGCTGAGAATACTGGAAATGGGAGTATCTTTAAGAATACATACCGCTGGATTCGTCATCCGATAGCCTCCTATAGAAATGCGAGGCATGCCTGGCGGGAAATGAAGCATGAGCTGGCGGATATCATGCCGCGAGGCCTAAGGTTTTTGGCCTTTCAGGAGTTTTTCAACATCATAGGAAGCACCGCGCTTGAATTTAGCGCGGCGTTCCTCTATGCGCATCTCGGTGGCGATTTTGCGGATGCGCTCGTTTTTACAATTCCAATCGGCTCGATACTTGCCCATACGCGAAGGGTTCATGTGGGTCTCTTCACGAGAAGACGTCTTCAAATTATACGAAATGGGGTCAATTCCAAGAAATCCATTTCCCTAGGTGTTCAAGTTGAAAAGTCCTTGGTTCTTGATGAGAATCCCTCGATGACGATCTAGTTATTGCCAATAAATTCAACAGGTTAAAACCTTTCGTGGAGTGTTTAATTCACAGAATTCAGTTTAATTGCATAGGGCCAACTCATGCTGAAAGAACTGCTGCCCGGCTTTCTGCGTTCGCAGTAATTTTCTTTGTCGAAGAATCGGACGATGCAGATATATACGAATTTACAAAGGATTTTTGACATTCCGTGACGGATAAGGTAAACAGCCGAAATAACCACTAGGGGAGGTCGGCATCGGCAGGTCTAATTGTAAACTTCAGCCAGAGAATCATTAAAATTATGGATCAAAAGATATTTGGAATAGGTCTATCGAAGACGGGAACTACCAGTCTCACTCATGCCCTCAGGATGATGGGCTATCGTGCTATCCATTATCCATTCAATATATTGAAATATCAAAATGGCGAGTTGGCATTGAACGCAGATCGTCTCAATCGTTACGATGCTTGTACCGATTCCCCGATCGCGCGTTTCTTTCGCGAATTGGATGAGTATTTTCCTGGTTCAAAATTTATTCTTTCACAACGCGAGATGAATGCCTGGCTCGCGTCGTGTGAACACCATCATGTGTGGCCTGGCGAATATGCGGAGAAAGTTTCGCTGGGAAAGAACCCAATCGTTCGCAGGCTTTTGAAGCTTCATAAAGACCTATATGGTTCTGTGTCGTTCAATCGCGAGGCCTTTGCCAGGTCATATGTTGAACATGAACAGGCCGTTCTCGACTATTTCAAGGATCGCCCTCAAGATCTCCTACAGATCGATATATGCGCCGGCGAGGGTTGGGAGAAGCTCTGCCCGTTTTTAGACCAGGATGTTCCGGATCATCATTTTCCGAGGAGAAATGTAGGGGCCGACAAGGTATTTAAGAGGACGTACAGGAAATATTTCTGGAGAAGTCTGTCAGCGTTATCTCCGTAAAATCCAATCGGTTAATATCAGTTAAAAACGGTTACAAATCACTTGTCATCCCTGAATGGTTTAATCAGGGATCCAGTCTCGCCGATTTTTCCTGATGCTGGATTGCCCGATCAAGTCGGGCAATGACATGCAGAGGGATAAATTGCTTTTACGCAACTGATATTAACCGATATTAACTACTATTAACCGTTATTAACTGTGTTTTCAGATAGAAAGAAATGTCTCACCAACTTTCTAATTCCCAAGAACAATAGCCAGCCGATCACGGTCGCAGTCAGCGCGAGTCGAATTCCTCCGAACACATCTAGAAATATACTCGCCCCCTTGCCAGCGGCCCAGCCAGCACCGACGACACTTAGGGTGATTATGATTACAGCCGTCGCATCCAATGCGAGAAACCGCTTCAACGAATACTTCATCCTTCCGAAGAAGATGATTGTTATAACCCTCAATCCATAGAGAAACTTCACGAGTATGAATATGGCGAGATCCTGCCTCTTGTGAACTGTAGCCAAGCGTTCCACGCGTTTATAGCCCCGCTGAAGTCTACCCTTCGATGTCCATTTGAGCATGCGGTTGGATTTACCAATGAAGAA
>CAYWIG010000050.1:0-8714 GCA_964458295.1 uncultured Myxococcales bacterium | reverse complement strand
ACGTTTAGATGGAACGGATTGACGTTGATGTTGAAGAGGGCCAGAAGTCCCGTCATGCTGTCGATGAAGAAGTTGAAATACTTGAAGAAGCCAAGGATCGTCAGGTTGCCACATATGCTGAGCAACAAATATCTTTTTCTCTTTCTGGGGCAGCTCTCGCTCTCGATTTTTAGACCGCAGAAATAATCGAGCAGCGTCGATATGACGAGCAGCGACAGAAAACGCCAATCCCAAGATCCATAGAAGATATAGCTCGCTACAAGTAACATGCGATTCTGATGTCGATGCTTCAAACAGAGGTATAGGCTGAATACAACTATGAAGAAGAATAGAAATTGGAATGAGTTGAATAGCATCTATATGTATCTTACTTTTATATGCGCTTTTTCTAAGAATAATGAACAGTTGTAGATGAATCCGAGGGCGATGATACGAAAAACCCTCCTTCATTACAAGGTTCATTCTTTGGGGCCCATGAAGCCACTTGTTAACCCTATTATAAAGGATATAATGTCCGGTCTGAAAGTTCAGAGTTCGGAGACTATTTACTCCGAACTCTCAACTCTGAACCAGATTAGGAGGTTCAAATGTTGAAGAAGATAGCTCATGTCTCGATCATCCTCGTCGCTCTTATCATCATTCCAGGCTGTGGAGGTGGAGGAGGTGGTGGCTATACCATCGGAGGAACTATCACCGGTCTGGTGGGCACGCTGATTTTGCAGAATAACGGTGGCGATGACTACAGCGCCTCCGCTGACGGCAGCTTTACATTCGCAACATCGATCGCCGATGGTGAATCATATACAGTGACGGTTAAAACCCAGCCGGACGGCCAGACATGCAACATCACAAACGCAGCAGGAACCGTTGCAGGTGAAAACATTGAAAGTGTCATTGTTGCCTGCCATGATGGATCACTGTTTTCGGTGGGAGGAACGGTAAACGATCTATCGGGGACGGTCGTTCTTCAGAATAACGGCGGTGACGACTTGAGCGTTACTACCAGCGGTTCGTTTACGTTCATAACGGCTTTGGCTGATGGTTCGACCTACGATGTTACTGTCGGGACTCAGCCTTCAGGTCAGGTGTGCTACGTCTCAAATGGCAGTGGGATTATTTCTTCTGCAAGCGTTACGGATATTTCTGTCAGCTGCTTTACCTCTGGATCCCTCGACGCAAGTTTCAGCGAGGACGGAATCGTTCGCTTCGATGGGGGGTATGATGATGTGGGTCTCGCGATCACGACCGACACTCAAGGTCGAATTCTCGTAACGGGCTATATTAGCGATGAGGATACGCCAGGTCAGGGTCGCGATATGGCGATCTGGCGTTATAACAGCGACGGAACGCTCGATACGACATTTGGAGGCGATGGTTATGTTACGTATCATCACGGATATCGATATGATGAGGGTTATGCTATCGTAACCGATGATAGCGATTGGGTTACCGCATGCGGCATAGTTAACCCGAGCGGTTCATCGATCAATATGGCGATATGGAGATATCGGAGCGATGGCGTGGCCGATTCGACGTTCGACTCGGATGGTGTCGTGGTCTACACGGATACAGATTCGGATATATGCAGCAAGATAGCCTATGATGATAGCTATCGGATCTATGCCAGCGGAAGTGTAGCATCCAACATGATCCTTTGGCGTTACCTGGAGGATGGTTCTCTCGATACGAGTTTTGGTTCCGGCGGTACGGTGGAAAACTCATCGGGCAATAATACATTCACAAAGTATAAATTTGTATTCGATAGCGGTGATAATATGAACATCACAGGTGATTCTGGCTCCTCCGGTATGACGATTTGGAGATATGGTCCAAATGGATCAGCATCTTCAAACTTCGGGAATAGCGGAGTCGCAACGTATACCGGTTCAGGCGATGAGATGTCGTATGATATCGCGCTCGATTCATCCGAATATATCTATACTACAGGTTATATCCAACCGTCCGGCCAGTCGATCTATAGCATGGGAATATGGAAATACACACCGGGCGGTGATTTGGATACCTCCTTCGGAAGCAGCGGCGTGGCTGTTTATAGCGGTGGTTCCAGCCAGACTCAGGCGATGGGCATCGTCGTGGATAGTTCGGGTCGTCTGGTGACGGCAGGATATGATGGAACGGAAAATGATCTTTTCCTATGGCGATATGATTCTACAGGTACGATCGACACCGGTTTCGATGGCGATGGGGTTGTCGTATTCGATGGAGGTGCGGAGGATGCGGCAAATGGTATCGTGTTAGATTCGGAAGGAAGAATTCTCGTCACCGGATTTACATCGAACGGATCGACTAAGGATATGGTGATCCTGCGTTACCATCCATAGACCTGTTATTTATCACCACACTTGCCGGTCCAGCAATAGGTGCACAGCTTTTCGCGCGGAAGGCCTATCGCCTCGATCATGTCATCGAGTCTCTGATATCTTATGGTCGTGACCTTTAGATCGCTCGTTATCCAGTCCACCATTTTTCTGTATTTATCAGAATCCGGGTTGAGATATTCAGAGATATCATCGATGTCCTTGCCTTCGATGTCTCGTATTGCTCGTCTGGCGACGAGCTCGTCGATCGAACGGGTGGAGATGTTGAATTTGCATGGAAACATAAGTGGAGGACAGGCAGGTCTTACGTGGACCTCGGTGGCTCCACTGTTCCACAGCTTTTGAACGGTGAAGTTCTTAAGTTGAGTGCCCCGAACAATCGAATCCTCACAGATCAAAACTTTTTTTCCGTCTATGAGTTCACGGATTGCTAGAAGTTTCATCTTTGCGATGCGGTCGCGCTCTACCTGTGATGGTGGTGTATAGCTTCTTCCATAGCCTGGCGTATATTTTACTAGAGGTCTATGATAAGGAACTCCCGATTCCATCGCGTAACCTACCGCGTGTGCGAGGCCTGAATCGGGAACGCCTGAGACGATATCCGGTTTTACATCATCGCGCTTTGCAAGACACTTCCCACAACGTTCGCGTACCTCTTCGGTGTTGATACCTTCGTAATTCGAGGTAGGAAAGCCGGTGTATATCCATAGGAATGAGCATATCTGACATTTATCACCGGGTTTGCGTTTTACCGTCGTGCCGTTTTCATTTATCAGTAGGACTTCGCCGGGACCCAGGTATTTTTCGATCTCATATTCCATGTTAGTAAGTGCACCGGTCTCCGATGTCACTGCATAGTCACTACCGTTTTTACCGAGGATGAGTGGGCTGTATCCTAATCTGTCGCGTGCTGCGTATATACCCTCTCCAGTTAAAACTAACATCGAGCAGGATCCCTCGATGTGTTTAAAGACGTTTTCGATTCCGTCGAGCATATCCTTTCCCACAGTGATCATCTTGGCGACGAGTTCTGTCTGATTGATCTTGCCACGTCTGATCTCGCTGAAGGAGTGTCCCTGTTCGAGGAGTCCTTTGGCTAGCTCATCCGCATTGTCTATCCAGCCGTTCATCACGACTGCGAACCTTCCAAATCGGGAGTTCAGACAGATCGGCTGTTCCCAAACGGCGCTGATGGCTCCAATTCCCATTTTGCCGGTGAGTTTGTCGTGATCCTCGTAGAACTTAGATTTGAACTGGCTTGAGCGGATGCTGTGAATCTTCCTGTGAAGTTCGTCACCCCACACTGCAATTCCACCGTACTGCGTGCCCAGATGTGAGTGGTAATCAGTTCCGTAGAATAGGGATTCGAAACAATCAGATTTACTTGTAGCACCAAAGATTCCAGACATAAACTCTCCTTTTGAAATGAAGGGGTGGGAAAGAGAGTTGGGATCTATGACAATTCACCACAGGAGTCAACGATGCATAAAAAGTAAGCAGTAGACACTTATTTGTAGATATTAATCTGTGAGATAATATTCCACTGTTGATACTACGCGCACCTTCTTTATATTTGGCGTTGAGCTATCCCTGTCTGAAATAGAGAATTGTCCCTGCGTCGCCCGCTTGATTTTCCCAAGCTTGCTGTCGGAATCCTTTGCAAACTTCAATGCCACTTCACGGGCGTTCTTTGTGGACTCTGCAATCATTTCAGGCTTGATATCGTTTAGCTTCGTGTAGATGAACTCCGTCCGGGCATTATAATCTTGTCCTTTGAGCGTAATCCCCTTTCTACCCAGCACGACGAGTTTATTCATCGCCTTTATAACTCCATCCACATTTTCCGAATAGACCGTCACCCTAGATGTTGAAACATAGCGGTAGGGTACCTTGTCCGGATTGGAATATGATTGTGCGAATTTATCGTCGATCTTCGGTAGGGATACCGTGATTTCATTTTTCTTGATACCCTGTTTGATTAGAAATTTTTCAATTATCCTCGTCTTCTGGCCTATCTGTTCATATAGCTCCGTCAGATCGTTGCTCGCTTCAGAAAACGCTATCGGCCAGATGACGATATTTGCAGGAACCTCCTTTTCGGATAGTCCCTTTACGACGACGGTTCTTTCACCTCTGTTGAGAGTGATAGCGCTCCTGGATATCAAAAGGCCTAGAGCTGCAAGGCCAATTATCAAGGCCGCCGACATTATGATGATATGTAGTGTTTTTTCCTTTTCCATAAAGCCCTCCGTCGTTTGGTTACGGTGGAGGATGCTACTATAAAGATACGATACCGATCAACATATATGCAGGTATCGGGAGGAGTTGTTGATATATATGATAAAAAGAACGTCGATGGTCATGCAGTAGCTGCTGTTTTGTTGTTTGGACGAGGGGGTTCGAAAATGATATAAATTTCCCATGGATTTAAAATATCTCTCAACCGTTCTTCTTATCGCAGCTATCTTCACTTTATCGATTTCATGCAGTTCTGCGAGTGTTCAAAAACAGGGTGCCTCCATAGGTTCTGCTACGATGAGTCAGGATGGTACGATCATACTCGATCTTCGTGCAGAGGATAAGGGGAAAACTGTAATGGGTGATGCTAGGATTAAGTACCCGCCCGACCATCCGGAATATGAAGAAGTATTGCGACATCTCGGTGGATTGAAAAAGGGAGAGACGAAACCTTGCCCCGCATGGCAGGAGTAGATCTGAGAATATGACGATGATAAAACGAACCATATTGATCGTCCTTATCCTGTGTTTATTTCCGGTAAACGCATTCGCTGACGCTGATGATGTGGGAAACCTGGATAAAGGACTTTCCACGGTAGAGGATAAGGAGGGGGTTCATCACAGGCGAAAATATAAGTCTGACTATGAGCATAATGACGATCGTCATTCTCCACCGGACGATTACGTCATTGCGGTACCTAAAGGTAATAAAAGAAAAGGTCCGATGGAGAACCTCATGTTTGAGGTCACTTCGGATTTTCGCTCCCTCTACGTCTCAAAGGAACTCAGGTGCTCAAGAGGGCCCGTGTGGCAGCCATCGGCGACGGTCGAATTTTATGGCTTTGGATTTAACGTGTGGTCCAACTTCGTTTTAAACGACGAACCGAACCAGGGTGAATTCAACGAGGTCGATATTACGGTATACTATACGTTTCATATAGGTGATCTTACGATCCATCCATATGTTCTCTTTATGGTCTATCCAAACGCCAATCCTGCCTCATTGGACTACAGCTCCCAGTCGATGGTCGAAGGTAATCTTTATCTCCAATACGACATCTGGAAGTTCGATATATTCGGCCGCATGAGAACAAGGATAAAGGCTAATGCGGGTAGCATCTATGCCCATGTTGGATTTGGCTTCCATCACGATTTTACTGATAAAGTTACAATCGAAACCTCCACCCACCTTGGGATGGGGGATGGCAGATATCTCACATCTGCATATGGTCCCCGGGGAGCTAACATCGATGCGCTTGCACTGATGCTTGCGGTAAAGTGGGAGGCCCTAAAAGGATTTACATTGAGACCTCACGTCAACGCTGCCATACACGTCGTGCCCAGCATCAGAAGATCGATAAGGCAGAATCCGAATCAGAAATTATATCTCATCTGGGGTGGTCTGGATCTCGCATATAACTTTTAGGTTATAAGTGCCAAAATATGGACGGCGATGGGTATTTTTTCACTCCCCGCGCCGCCATAGTCGGATAACATGTGTTTAAAAAGTCAATATTGTCAGGCTGTTTTAAAAAAATCAGCATGGGATGATCAGGCATGATTCTTGCTGTGTATATGCTTGTTTAGGAAGGAAGGGTGTATGAACATTTCAAGTCTCCGAAGGATTCTATCGGTTCTAATGCTGTTGGTATTGGCATCCCTACATAGCTGTGGAAGTAATAGCGTGGGCCCAACACCGCCTAGCGATATTCCTGTATCGCTCGAAGGACTGGACGGTGCGAGCGGCGTGGCTGTCGATAGTTCCTTCCTATATGAATTCGATTCGGCGGTCGATACACCGACCGTATCGACCAGCACGTATTTCATCGTGCCGACATTGGCGTCTACGTCAGCCAACATCTCCGTAGAAAAGTCCGAATATAACACGACGATCTGTGATACCGCTTACGCACTTGAGACAGAGGTCTCATGTGAATCATCCACGTCATGCATTCTGGATCCGACGAACGATTTAGAGGGTGGAACGAGTTATACGGTTTGTCTCACGGCGGAAATCCTTTATGCCGATGCAGGTTCGTGGCTCATAAGGAACGCGTACGCGGCGGGTGATCCGATAGATCCTGTTGCGATTACATTCACTACAGCGAGCGATTCATTTGCTGTTGCATCGGTGTTGGATGCCAGCGGCGTGCCGATACAGCGTGCTGGGTCGACCGGTGTCAATTCAACTGTGATGACGATCAATTTTACTGACGAACCTGTGTCCGGAAGTGACTTGATCGAAGTTACATGCGATCTGCCATCCGGAAGCGCTCTTGGGCAACCCTCACATGACAGTGTTGTTTCGAATTCAAGCGTGGTGTTTACCGTATATGACGCTTTCAGATATCAACTCATGGACTGCACGTTGTTGATTGATTCAACGGTTACAAGTGTATCCGGCGATATATTAGGAAGTGATTATGAGTATGAATTCACAACGGGCTGCGCCGTAAGCGATGATTTCAACTCCGATACACAGAGTTGTTGGGGGGCCGATATTTCCTATCCGAATATCAGTTGGGACACCTGGCCCGATCTGTTGGCAAATGCACTCACCTTTAACCCGGTTGCAAGTGCGATTGACTATTCACTTGGAGAGACTGAAAAATTATTTGGTTTTTGGAAGGAAGTAGTGGTCGGTACCGGTGATTATAGCATTGCTACGCATCTTGAGAATATTGCAGGCATTGAAACGACCGGAGGTACATACGGACCAGCTTGTGTGTTTATCAGCTTAACGGACGCTGAGTTTAATGGATACTTCATTGGAGTTGTAGGAGATGGCACAAAGACGCAATGCATAGCAGCAAGAATTTCTAACGGCACAACGGTCGAGGAAAGATATGAAAATTGTTCAGCTTCGGAATACTATTTTAGAATTAGGGAAGTCGATTCAAGTATAGTCAGTGAATATTCAACGGATGGAAATTCGTGGGACGAATTTCGAGGTGGTGCGTTGACACATGTGGATATGAGTGGGGAAGAGAGGGCTTTAACCGTTTTCTATAGAACGGGTGATTCGATAACGGGTAACGACACAGCAGATGTTGATTATGTAGTCGTCGAGGGAATGACATCTGAAGAGCAATACTAGATTAATGTCTCTTACTAAAAATGCGTCAGACACCTTTTTTGGATTGCGGATTGTGGATTTCGGATTTCGGAACCGCAATCCGAAATCAAAAATCCGAAATAAAATGTGCGATATCGGAACCCTAAAGAAATAAAGTGTCGGACGCTTTTTTAAACCCCCAAAAATGATTGCCTTTGTGCCTATGTTATGAAATATGGTCGGTGGATCATACGTCTTATAACGCACATATGGGGATGACTTTCTAACTAAGTGTTCACATTAACAAAAATGGGCTGCGTAAGCAGCGTGCCGGCTATTTCCCTGACTGCACCCGGCATTTTTTGGGCCGGAACGGCCTTTCTTCCAGCTTCAACTGGGCGTGATGTTGCTAACAGTTTCCGAGGTACGGCGGCGTCGATTCAGCAATCGGCTGGGAGGTTCGCTGCGAATCCAAGGGCTCTTTGGTACGGAGTGAATCCTGCCGTAGATTTTGGAATCCTTCCGCAATGGGATGTTAGCAATGACAATGCAACGATGATATGTGGCTCCGCATCGACCGATGGCAATCCAGCTGGAGTTCCACCCGTTCCCCCAAATGCAGGAACTCCAGGTGGCGACGGCGATGGTGACGATGATGATTGGGTGAAGAGGTGGGAGAGGAAATTTAGAAATGCTGCAGGTAGCAGTAGAAGTAGGATTGAGCCAAGAACATTGCAGCAGATTAAATCTAAGGTTGGTGGTTTGCCGACTGCACTTAGAAGGGCATCTTTATCGGGAATGCTGAGTGTGTATAGGAGATCTGTTGGCAAACCTGAACCGTGGACATACACGATGGATTGGTTCGATTGGTCGACTGCATATTACAAGAGTGCTGTCGAATCATTGGAGACGTTGCTTGCCACATTGGATCCAGATGAATCACAGATCGATGATCTTCGAACTAGAGTTATAGATGGACTTTCCAGGATTAGGCTATCTTCTCAATCTAAAGGATACAGACATGTAGCACATCGTCGCGATGTCGGTAGATTACTCTGGAAACTTCTCGGGGAAGATGATGT
>CAYWIG010000049.1:7525-8796 GCA_964458295.1 uncultured Myxococcales bacterium | reverse complement strand
CAAGAAGTTTTCAATGATTTCCTCCAGGTGGTGCGCTAGAAACTTGAATTCACCGTCGGACCATGGTGTATACCGTGGTACACGCTTTTTTTATACCGGATATAAAAAATAGAACGCGTCTGGGATCAACGACTCCTACATCTGGAGATATACTTCTCCGCACTCACAGCAGCAGGGATATTAACTTTTACAAACGTATCTGTGATTTGTGTGTATAAAGGGATGGCCTTATTGCATCCAAACAAATACTCCTCAGAGATTGCCGTCCTTAGCATTTTATTGGATATTGTCTGAATCTTACCTTCTATTTCATTCTTTAACGAAGCATATCGAGCATCGCTGAAATGACCATCCTGTATAGAAGAAATGCCGATCAGTATTCCCTTTAGAAGTTTCAATTGTGATTCGACGTCGAGCACGGAAAGAGCATCTATTTTATCTCTGATCTCTAATAGACGTGCATAGGCTTTGGATCGCGCTATACCTTTTACCCTTTTCAATGATGAATTGATAGCGTTCTCCAAATACTCCAATTCGCCGATTCCGGAAACGGCTCCATAAATCACTTTATAGAGCACTAAAGCGTCGTCGTGCCTTCCATCAATCTCTGCATCCTGGGCTTTCGCATAGCAATCGGTGATATCCAAGTAGTTAAACTTATCAACATCACCATTAAAGTCGGCAATCGGCTTAACATTATTCTTTATAGGCTCAAGTAAAGGATCATCAGGAAATAAGAGCTCTATTTCATTCAATGATGTATCGACTTGGAAACGATCCCCCTTTTCCAGATACCCATATATCTCAGACACAATCTCTCTCTGAACTCCATCGATATAAGGATCCCTTCCTTCCATTTGAATTTCATCTATCCCCTCATCAATAGAGCTATCCGATAGAAATAATATTAGAAGAATGGTGATGACGACCACCACAACACACCAGGGCAAGCATGATTTACAAAATGAAGAATGCTTAATGCATCGGAGATCATTCATTGAAACATCGCACCCAGCCCTTCATTCAGTAGACGAATCGCTATGGGCCCGAAAACCACGATAAATGTTGTAGGCATGATACAAAATATAAGCGGTAGGAGGATCTTCTGCGATGCCTTAGCTCCCATCTCCTCTGCTTTGATTAATCGTTCACTCCGCAATCTTCTTGATTGTGAGCGCAGTACCGATCCAATTCCCGTTCCAAATCTGTCGGCTTGAACCAACAGGGATACGAACGATGTTATCGATGGAATCCTGAGTCTGTTTGAAATC
>CAYWIG010000049.1:0-7501 GCA_964458295.1 uncultured Myxococcales bacterium | reverse complement strand
ATACTCAGGGCATCCACCCTTCTCGATCCACCCCTTACGGCGACTTCGAACCGTACCAACTCCTCCTTCATAGGACAGGTTTTCATTCTATCCTTTATCCTTATAATCGCCTGAACGAAATCCATTCCCGCTTCAACCGACAGCGTCAACATGTCGAGCAAATATGGCATCTCTTCCTCTATAGATTTTCTCCTTCTTCCTGCGATGTTCTTCAGATAGAGGGTTGGAAAAACACATCCTGCCCCTCCAAAAAGGAATATCACGATAACGTCCGTTGGACGACAGATGACAAATCCCAGCAGAACTCCTATCGACGTCGTTATCAACCTAAAGGCCACAAAGTCCGAAGTTTTCATTATATCATCAACATCAGCACCGATGAGAAGTAAATTAACTCTATAGCTCTCCTTGATCCCTATTAAGCTATTGATGATGGATCCTAGATGAACACTGATCGGAATAAATATTTTCATAACAGGTGATTTTGGCCCAACTTTGCAACCGCCATCCTCAATCTCTTTAAATATATAGTAAAGGGTGGACATGCGGTACGTGATGATAAGAATCGCTATGGAGAATATTAATATAAACACATCTATTATCATCTCATCTCCTAATGGACCCTATGGTTATACCTTTATCCTTACCGTTCTTATCATCCACACGCTTCCCAACACCTCCAGGATGACGCCCGATGCGATGAAGAAACATCCAAGTCTCGTACTTACGAGTGGATCGATATAATCAGGTGCTATTATCCACAGCATGAGACCGATCGCCCATGGCATCACAAGAAGTGTATAGGATTGATATTTACCCTGTGCGACGGCAGCATCGTTCTTTCGGGCGACACGTCGCCTTTCATCGATCGTCTCTGCAAGAAGTGATAGTGTTTCGACGAGATTTCCACCGGCCCTACGCAGTACTTCGATGGACTGTACGAAAATACTCACATCCTTAGATCTCACCCTCACTTCAAAAGATTTAAGTGCTCGATCCACCGAATTCCCAGAGCACAACGATTCAACAATCAAGCCCAGTTCATATTTTATAGGATCCTTCACCTCCTCCGCTGCTATCTCGATGGCCTGTGACAGTGCAAGCCCCGCCTTTATGGCGTTTGATATGAGGATCAAGGCGTCAGGGAGTTGGTTCTCAATGATCCTCTCACGCCTTCTGCGATACAATCTTATTGATGGCTTAACCAAAAAACCAAAATACGCAATCATAGATAAATATTTAGGATTAAGACTAAAGCCGAACAGAAATAATTCTCGTTCCAAAATCTCCATCTCCAAACGAAAATATTCGCATAAATATTTTTTGTATATCAATCTTAGGATAACGAATGTGAGCAGCGCGAAGAAAAACAGGCTCACACTGATTATAAACCAGCTCAACATATCTCAAGCCCTTTCGAAGAACTTCGGTTTCAATCCAGTGAGGCGAATCGAGCTCGGATCGCCGTTTTGCGTTTCCGCTAGAATCTGCATCGATGGCGTATCTCCCTCCTGACCTGTCAACTCAGCTATCTGTGAGATATATCTCGTGCCCGATCCATCCCTTGCAAGATGAATGATCATCTTAACCGAACTCACTATCTGTTGACGTATCGCCCGAAGTGGTAGCGCCTCATTCGCCATAAGGACCATCGTCTCAAGCCTCGAGATAGCATCCCTCGCTGAATTTGCATGAACGGTCGTCAGTGAACCCTCATGGCCTGTGTTCATAGCCTGAAGCATATCGAGCGCCTCGCCCCCTCTGCATTCGCCAACAACAATTCTATCGGGCCTCATTCGAAGAGCGTTCTTCACGAGTTGCCGTATCGTAACTTCGCCCGCCCCCTCGATATTTGGAGGTCTAGCCTCAAGTCTTACGACATGATTCGTCATCAATGATAACTCGGCGGAATCCTCTATGGTGATAATCCTCTCACCCTTTGGAATTAAGGAGGCAAGAATCCCTAAAAGAGTCGTCTTTCCAGAACTCGTCCCTCCGGATATAACGATTGATATCCTTCTCCTGACACACTCCGAAATAAAATTACATACCTCCCGCGTCATCATTCCTAGCGAGATAAGGTCGTCTACGGTGTTCAGGTTTTCGATGAAACGCCGTATCGTAAGCACGGGACCATCTATAGAGATCGGACTTATCGCAGCATTCAATCTCGAACCGTCATTCATCCTAGCATCGACCATTGGACTCGATTCATCTATCCTTCTATTTACCATCGACACCATTCGCTCAACGAGGGATAACACCTCCTCATCATCCTTAAATCTTGTATTCGTTTTAGATATCGAACCTCCCCTTTCGATATAAATCTCATCCGAACCGTTTACCATAATCTCCGTGATCGTCGGATCTTCGATATAAGCCTCCAGAGGGCCATAATTTCTCGAGCCGCCCTCCGCCCGTCCTCGTTCCGGTTTAGAATTTACAATCACCCCTTTCGAAACGGGGTCATCACGCCTATTCCCATCATAGATAGATGAACGATTCAGCACCCTCTCCGAGATTCGCTCAATATCATTTATTTCGCCCCATGATGGAATACAGAGACCGCGTGCAAGCCTTGCTTCAAGCAGGCGATTTCCGGAGTTCGTTGCGAAGGCCGCCGGTTTTAGACACATCTTTTCATCCAAAAGCTCTTTTACGAGCGATTTTGATCTTTTAATCGAGGAATGGTTCTCTATTTGAATTATCACCGTGATAGGAATTGAATTTACACTACAACTAATCTCGTTCTTAGCATGATCACGTACGAGGATAAGAAGAAGATCGTACTCTGACTCCACCGATGCAAGAAACTCATCGCTTAGCTTTGTCAAATCCATAGTGACACAACTTGAACCTAAGCTACCGAATTGAAAGTAATCGTTGCCATCGCCATGGCCGTTTCTGCCGTCAACCATCAATACGTGCTTCTTGGATCCTGTGAGATATTTTGATATGTCGATCGCGAGCCTCCTGGAGAGAGACCCTCCATCGACATCGACGAATCCAAACAGTTTCAAACTCATCTGGACTTTCTCCTTCTATACTTGTGCGTCCTTTTAATATTTGACGGCTTCTTTTCTTCCACCAAACCATGCGCGCTGAGATACCTCTCATACTCCTTCCTGGATCTATCCCTTATCATTTTACGTTCACTCTCTTTGTATTCGGCAATGTTTCGCTCTGCCGATTTCGGTTGTTTCAGCACCCTGGGCGTCACAAATATCAGAAATTCGGATCTGTTCGACTGAAAGTCCTTGGACAAAAATAGAGTAAAGAGGGCTGAGGAGGAGTCGATACCCCTTGGAACCCTGTTTTTCATCTTCACGTCACCATTTCTTACGATATTGCTGAGGACGAGACTCTGCCCAAGGGGGAGAACGGCAGTGGTAGAAATGGTGTGGGTATCGACCGCACCCCTTATATCTGCAGAGGGTGCGGAGAGCGTAGCCTTGATCTTCAAATCGACACCACCATCGACCTTTATGGGCTCTGCCTCGATATCTATCCCAACCTTCTTAAACTGAACTTCATCATTTCTGTAATAGGGCACCTCCGAGCCACTGAACATACCTGCCTTTTCCCCGCTCTTCACTACGATCGACGGATGCTCCAGGACCCTTCCATCTCCACGCTCCCTAATCGTCCTTAGTTTTGGAACGAGTTGAAATACGAAGCCGAGCATCGATTTTCCAAGATCCGTGATCGAGGATAGAATCCCTGCACCACCTCCCGAACCTACATTCGCCCCTCCAGATGTCGATGTCGCGCCCGGAGCCCAATTTATACCGAGTTGTTTCAGGGCGGAGCGCTTGATCTCCATCATGTGAAATTCGAGCTCTATCAACTCCCCCCTGCCAACACGTCTCCCGGCATCCTTGAGTTCGATGAGATCTAGAATGTCCGGATAGAAGATCTTTGCGATCTCGAAGGCGCGCTTCTTGTCGGTCGAGCTATATGCAATTCCTGAAAGAACTATCTTGTCGTTGAACGACTCAACGGTGATACCAGGTATTGCCACCGCTCTCTTTATTGCGAGTCTGATTTTCCCGATTATCTCATCGGATAGCCTAACATGATTTCTAAATTTAGGTTCGGATTTCGAAAACCTCTCGATCTCCTTATAATCATATGGATCTACAATCTCCCCATTTACCTCAACGCGACCATTCCTTATTTCGATATCGACACCATCCAAATTTCCGTAGGTCCGTTTTACCCTATCCAGAATATCCTTGAGCGTAGTTGTTACGACCTTGATGGAAAAATTATCACGCTCCACACCACCTGCATCCCAAAGGGTGATCGATGTCTCGCCGCTCCCCTTCGCATTTATATATATGGATCTCCTCCCCTTACCCACGAGATAGTCGCATACCTTGGGATCTGCCACCGCAACATCGCCGATTTCATAATCGACGGTAAAGGTATCCGATTGCCCCTTGATCAACACCTGGTTTCTAACGGATGCTAAAGCCGGCATCGAATGAACGATGACCACAAGGGATACAACTATAAAACAGTACATCCTCACGGATCGCTACCTCCCCTTGTACTCCCTAAAACCCTTCTTCAACGGAAGAAGGTTGTCGTATTTACCCGTTATTGTGGATATCGTGACGGGTGCCGCCCGAACCACATCACCCTTATAATCAAATGGACACAGTGCTATGGATAGACTCCCATAGTTCCTCGCGAATACAATCTTCTGAATCGTTTCCTGCGCGGCCGCAAGGGTGAGAACTGTTTCTAATTTCTTATATGGGGATTTAAATCCACCTCCGAACAATGAATTATTCGCTGAGGTTTTTGCCATCTCTATTGAGGCATCATATACCTTCCCTTTAACAGCCAGAACCGCAACGCCCTCCGCCAACACCAAGGTCGTTCTCCTTGAGGCGGCCTCCCGTCCCAGATCGAACGTGGCGAGAAGGTCCACCCTATCGCCAGGCTTAATGATGCCGAAACCTCCGGATGGATCGTCGAATGTCAGTGTAAGTGTGCGTTGATCCGTCGGTATCAATGCCGCCACTCCCCCAGGAAGATTCATGCCCCTTAGATGTGAAGTGGTTATCTGCGACTCCGCCGTAATATCCACCGCCGCTATGCGGCCTCTCACCTCTTTAGCGCTCAAATAGTGTCCGGGCTGTGCGAAGTGCCTTGGAACTTTATCGACCGACAGCGATTCATCACGCATCAAATCGCCAGCCCTTATATTGGATTTGGCCCTAACGACATAGATGAGCTCCGACATCCTAAGAAGTTTATGCTCCCTACTCTTCAGGTAACTTGCGGATACGATCATTGCCATGATCGCCGCTATAGCGGATACAATGACAGGCCTTCTTCTAGAAAGACTAATCATGTATACAAATCGGTCCCTCAACAATTTTCACTCCTTGAGACAGCACTATCTCCTGTTGAAAATTTCCTGCGCCCACCGCAAGTGGAACATGATCGGTCATAAAAACATTCGGTTCAATTTTTTCAAGGCATGGCATTGAAAGAGCATCGTTTGAATTGAATCCCTCCCATTCCAATATCGCACGAGCAGCCTTCGCATCCGACATAACAAGTCCCCTCAAAGCACCGTGGAATATCGCCGAAAACTGAACCGTGATCAGAACGAAGAAGGCCAACACCGGTACCATGGCGACAAGCTCCAAACTTACCGATCCATCCATTTTCTCCACCGAACTCAATAGACAAAACCCTCCCCGCCAACCGTTCTCACAGGAATTACAGCGGACCTGTAAAGTTTATCTCCTTCAAGTGCATGGTTTTTGATCGATCCACCGTAGGCCTTTGCGGCAGATATCGCATCGACGGCGACACCACCCCCGAAGGAATCGCCATAGAAAAAGGGATGAATATATTTTCTCGCCATGACGATTATCGAGGCATCCGAATCCCTCCTCTTTACAAGATATTTAAGGGCATTGAAGCTACCCCCATCAACGTCATCAGGGTCGATGAAGTTAGAACCCGTGACGATATTATATGAGAGTTCATTCCACTGCAGATTCGGTTCGAAATCTTCAAATATTGAAAATACCGAATCGACATATATCTCGCCGACCGAACCTGAGGCGTTGGAATCTAGAAGTTTCATCGCAATTTCTTTGGCGTTCCCTTCGACGACATCCAGAATTGAACCGATATTATCAACCTCTTTATTTTTCGTCGCTTCGTATTTTTCTATCCGCTGATTTGCCGCCTCCTGATCCTGCTGCGTATCCATCGCAAAATCTTCTTCGAGCTCCCTAAAGGCCTCACTAATTTTTCGATTAGAAGCGGCGATGCTGTTTAGGGCATGTGCCACATATGATGCGCCAGCGTGAGCCGACCTATCGGCGGCAATCTGTAATCGAACCTTCATATATGAAACCTGGCCAATCCAAATCACCATCGCAATCAATCCGATAAGTATAGGGATTGAGCCCACTATAATAATTACAATACTACCCTTCTCTTTATTCACTGATCGTAACCGCATACAGAATACCCCAGACCATCCCTGCAATATGGCGAAGGTGTATCACCGCCATTTAGGACTAAATTCGAAAGGTTTTTTGGAAGGGCTGGAGTCAGCGGAGATTCTCGACTCAATTTTACAACCGAAAGATTGCCAGGTGATGTGGCATTCGCAATTTCAACCCTAGCCCTCCCAAAATTCCAATTTTTCATCCTCTTCATTCCGTCCGATTCATACCAGTCGACTTCGATCTCGCCCGTAAAATCGGGTGTAAGCATGGCATAGAGATCACCCTTGGCCATGTCGCCTTGAAATACTTTCTCCGCCCTGGCGGCACGGAATGCGAAGAGGGTTACGATATTTCCCCTTACGCATAGCGATGAAATGCCGATGGTCGACAGGATCAAAAGGGCTATAAATGGCATCACCATCGCCATCTCAACTGCGGTCGATCCATTTGAATCAAGCTTCATCATGGATTCGCCATCTGTTGATTGGTGGTAAGCCAACCGGCTACATTCTGTGCCAGCTCCGCCACCGCTTGATTGAATACGGGGATAAAATGACTCGCCGCAGATACTAACCCCAGAACGACAACGGCAATTATCAACATGTACTCCGTCGCACTCTGGCCCCGCCGATTATTTAGAATTTTCCTGGTTTCCTTCATGACATGGAGGGAATGCACATCTTGTGCCACATAAAAAAGCTGTCATTTCAAAGGCTTAAATTGCAGCGGTATAGCAAAAGGGCTGCACCCTGCACAAAAATGCTGCATGATCACGCGTTGCAATGACAAATTCTCACTATAGTACTGAAAAAAATGGGCCCATATGTATAATGATCGGCTGAGGGGGAATTATGAAAAAATAATCAGCACTTTCCATTTTTACAATCATTGTCGTTTCTATTTTTTAGTTCGGCAGTGGAAAGGTTACACAGACCACGCCGGATAATATTCCGGTTTCAATCATAGGACACGACCGTGCTGTAGAAGTACCCGTCGACAGCTCATTCCTCTATAAC
>CAYWIG010000048.1:625-8798 GCA_964458295.1 uncultured Myxococcales bacterium | reverse complement strand
GATTTCGGATTTCGGTACCGCAAACCGAAATCAAAAATCCGCAATGAAATGTAAATCCCGAGACTTCTTACTAAAGATGTTTTGAAATAGTCTTCAGCAGATCCTGCCTATGAAGAAAGTTTTCAATGTAGTCCATTCTCTCAGTTGAAAGTTCCAGAATCGGCGAACGATCATATTTATTCAGCCAACGCTTATAATAGCGTTCCAACCGCTTGATATATTCATCCGGAACCTTCGTTTCGATCGCCCTGCCCCTGCCGGCAATCCTCTTCTTGAGAGTTCTGATTGGACATCTGAGATAAATGAGAAGATCCGGAGGCTCAATAGCATTCACCATCGTCTCATAGAGATCGTGATATGTCCTCCATTCATCCTTCGACATGCAACCTTGTCGATAGAGATTGTATGCAAATATCTCCGCATCCTCATAGATCGAGCGATCCTGGACAACCGTCTCGGGAAAACTATCGAGCTCGCGATGAATGCGAAATTTATGCGTAAGAAAATGCATCTGAGAATGAAATCCCCAGCGTTTCATATCTTTATAGAAGAGGGGAAGGAACGGATTGAAATCATTATACTCGAAGAATGGCTTGAGGGTAAAATGCTTACAGAGAAAATCGACCAGGCTCGACTTACCCGATCCCATATTACCAGCGATTGCGATATATTTTTTAGCCACAATTATCCTGTAAACAACATCACCTTACGACAGGGACCATAAGACACCTTGGAGGTGTCTATATCATGTAACTATTCGTTTTTTAACCATAAGACACCTCCAAGGTGTCTTATGGTCATCCTAGCAAACTTTAACTAACACCTAAACTAATATCGATAAAACTCCGGCTTATACGGTCCATCGGCCGGAATGCCGAGATAATCCGATTGCTCTTTCGTAAGCTTTGTAAGTCTTACTCCGAGTTTTTCTAGATGCAATCTCGCAACCTCCTCATCCAGCTTCTTCGGAAGCATGTAGACGCCTACTTCATGTTTCTTTGTGAAGAGTTCGATCTGTGCGAGACACTGATTTGTAAATGAATTGCTCATAACAAACGATGGATGACCCGTTGCACAACCCAAGTTCACAAGCCTTCCCTCGGCCAGAACTATAATCGCATGCCCGTCCTCGAACGTATACATGTCGACCTGAGGTTTGATCTCCATCTTCTTCACTTCAGGATGATCTTTATACCACGCCATCTCGATCTCGTGATCGAAGTGACCGATATTGCACACGATCGCCTTGTCCTTCATCTTCGACATATGTTCGCCGGTGATCACCTTACAGCAACCCGTTGAGGTGACGAAGATATCTCCCTCGCTAATGATATCATCCATCGTCGTGACTTCATAGCCCTCCATCGCAGCCTGAAGCGCGATGATCGGGTCGATCTCGGTTATGATGACGCGTGCACCAAGCCCCTTCATCGCCTGCGCACATCCTTTGCCGACATCTCCGTATCCGGCGATCACAACGACCTTGCCTGCAACCATGATGTCTGTCGCACGCTTGATTCCATCGGCGAGTGACTCACGACAGCCATAGAGGTTGTCGAACTTCGACTTCGTGACGGCATCGTTTACGTTGAAACACGGAGTCTTGAGTTTACCCTGCTCCATCATCTGATAGAGGCGGTGAACGCCGGTCGTCGTCTCCTCGGAGATACCCTTGATACCATCGAGAAGTTTCGGATATTTGTTGTAAACCATCGCGGTGAGATCGCCACCATCATCAAGAATCATGTTGAGCGGCTGACCATCGGCGAAATAGAGAGTTTGTTCGATACACCAATCGTACTCCTCCTCCGTTTCACCCTTCCAAGCGTAAACGGGAATTCCAGCCTTCGCGATTGCGGCCGCGGCATGATCCTGCGTCGAGAAGATATTACAACTCGACCACTGAACCTCCGCGCCAAGTTCGAGCAGCGTTTCGATCAACACCGCAGTCTGGATCGTCATGTGAAGACAGCCCGCTATGCGCGCACCCTTCAATGGTTTCTTTGGACCATACTTTTCACGGATCGCCATGAGACCTGGCATCTCCTGCTCCGCGAGCTTGATCTCCTTGCGTCCCCATTCGGCCAATCCAATATCCTTCACCCTAAATGGTTGCTTCTCCATATCGTTCTCCTTGCTAATATCATTAGTTATTTCAATAGGTTGTGTTGACATCGAGCCTCCTGTCCATTTTGAAGGCTGACAATATAGATGATGTGAAAGGATATCAAGTGGAATTAGGCCTCGCCGACCCCCATACTATTCCTGACAAATGTAAGGATATCCCTTTGTACGACTTCATCCTGAAGCCTTCTACTGCGACGCCCCCTGGCACCAGAGGTTAACAGATTTCTCTGTCTCGGATGTAGGCGATTCGTTGGTGATGGAAGGATATGTTCAAGCACAAACCCTGCTAACCTTGTCATAGGCCATGAAACCACATTGAAGAACGGTAAGATAATCCTGTTGAAGGCCCTCCTAACACCTCGCTGTCTTTCTGTCCCGATATTTTTTACTACGCGAGATATCAGAGCTTCGACCCTCTCCGGATGCCTACGAAGCAAGTATTCGTAAACCATCGCGGCACCGTTATGCTTCCAACTGGAATCCAACCTTCCAAGGCGATCCCCACCTCTCCTATCCCTCAGTTCATCGGCTATCTCCGTAGCATGCTTGACGATCTGTCGCATCTGCAAGCTTGTGGATTCAGTTGGTAGAGCTTCCATCCCCTTTCGAATCCATATCATCTCGGGCGTGTCAATTCTAGCCTCCAGCGATTTACATATAAGGGCGCTTACCAACGCACGACAGATATCCAATTGCGTTGCATTGCTTGATACCAACATAATTCCAGATGCATGATCGTATTGGCAACGCTCCCTCATATGCGAACGAGTACAATTCTCAATTACACGAACGCCTTTCAAAACATCTGTTAATTGAAAGTCATCCGCATCAAGACCTAAACGATCCAAAAGCTCTCTATCCTCCCGCACAATCCTTTCAGTCTCGGTGATAGCACCTGCTAAAATTCCACCTTTATCCTCCGCTTCCAATCTTTCATTTAACTTCGGAACACCACTTGTATTCATCTCCGCACCGAGCGATACACTTGTTGCTGTATCATGCATCTCTCGAAGCCCTTTGAATCTTGAATTCTGCAGATCAACCGTAAGGTATCTAGCGACTCCAAGACCAAAGGTAGCAAGCGCCATCCCTAAAGCCATTTTTGCATATTGAGGATGACCTGAAATAAGAAGCTCTGCACCCTTCGCTGCAGCCAGAAATGCAATCGTGGAAATAGACGAGGTTTCAATTAATTCACGACCATCGTTTGCCTCTCGATAATATAAAATAACTGCACCCACGGCAGCTGGAAACATAAAATCCGACACACCCATACTCGCCTGCTGTACCGGAGCAGCTTGGGCCACAACATGCGCGCCACCATCGACAACAGTCTGAAGCGCCTGCGTAGATGTTGGATTTTGAGTGATCGTTGACGCTGCGCCGGATGTCGGAACGATGCCCATCGAAAGCATCGATAGCTGTGTCCCCACATTCGATAGACCCACATACATCCCGTGACCTAGTGATTTAATCGCAGGTGGCAATCGAAACGTAGCCATATACCTCTCCAATTCCCTAGAATTTGTTTATGACAATATCGACAATACTGTGAAATTGTTGCTAAATAAATTTACAAGCAGCGAGTCGCCACAAAAGCTATATCTATTTGATTGTAATGAGTATTTACAGCAACTCACCATCGATATGTCCGGGGATGTCGTGGCCCAGAAGTTTCAGCACGGTTGGGAAAACATCCACGGTCCTCACCGCTCTCTCCTCGAACTTCA
The DNA here is from genome assembly GCA_964458295.1 of uncultured Myxococcales bacterium. Lineage (GTDB taxonomy): Bacteria > UBA10199 > UBA10199 > 2-02-FULL-44-16 > JAAZCA01 > JABGOS01. The sequence continues at coordinate 4,941 of CAYWIG010000048.1, read as the reverse complement.
GATTCGTAACTATAGGAACTCGCATATGACTCCTATGAAGCGATCCGTGAGACGAGAAGTGTTCCGGATTTTCATATTTGAGTCTGAGATCGTATCCCGGCGTAGCTGAAATTATAAGATCACCCGCGCGGGGCGATGTCAGGAGATGCGAAATTTGAAATGGCGCATCCGGATATTCCGTATTCCACGTTTGACTGAGTGATAACTCGGGACTCAAGTCCTTTTGCAGCTTCCCATAACCAAATGGATCTCCATTCTTTATCTCATAATGGAGAACCGTTCCATCGAGACGTATTTTCGCACTTCCCCTTCTACTGAATACATCGGCGCAACCATCAGCGTTCCTACATGCAACGATATCGACGGCACTCTCGCTCAGCAGGTCATCGATCAAATCAGGAGAGATCGTTTTAAGTTCATCGACGGTCGTCCTCCTCGACCAACCATCTCTATTCTTAAAATAGAGATGCGCCATCCCATTCCCAGATACCATGTTCGCGGAGAATTTCCCCTTTTTCTTAAATATCAATGGGTAGAAAAATGGTGGCAGATCGTGCTTTTCCAAAAACGTATTTACGCAAAAATGCGTATCCGTCTTTGAAAGACCGTGATCACTTACCAGGAAGATCGCGGTCGTATCCATCTCACCCCTCGCAATTAAGGAATCCGCGAGAGCGCCGACGTACCCATCCATCCTTCGATACTGCTCTATAACCCTCTCATGATGAGGATGTGATAGATGCGCGTATTCGTCGATTCCGGGAAAGACGGTGAATACGTAGGACGGATTCAATTTCAAGACGGAGAGGAGCTTATCCAGAGCCATATCATCGACGAATCCCCAGTGATCTGTAAGATGTCCATAATACCAATACCAGATCCTACTGATCCTTGTGAAATTCCGCTTTCCCCTAGTTCCTCGTGCTATCGGATTGAAGATGCTGTATGAATTTGGAATCAATTCGAAGACGGTCTTTATATGTGGCCACATATCGCTCGCCATACAGAAACTTTCAAGCCCTACATATGAACGATATCTATCGAAGGAATAACCTCTGTCATACTTCGCCTTATCGAACCAACGAATACCCGGAACGTTACACGTCCCAGGAAAACACCCTGTAAGAAATGGCAGATATGCAGGTCCGGTCGTAGAGGGAAAGCTGGTTACAGCGGGCAGCTTACAGCCCTTTTCGATCAGGTGTTTTGATATGTTTGGGAGTTCACCCTTTGACAGCAGGTCATCTAAGACATCCGCCCTCATACCGTCGGCGAGAATTATGATTGATTTGTCATACATGCGTGTCTGCGTGTCTGCGTGTCTGCGATGAATGCGACGCTAGCTCGCAGGTTCGCAGGCACGTTAACGCCATTCTATTGTTGTGTTTTTTTCGAAGTTTCCTTCACGGGTTTTATGCCATTGCGCTTAACCTTCAGATCATTCAATTTCTTAGACATGCGCTGTACCAAATCTGGATAGCCGTTCTTGGTTATGATCGTATTGAACTGGTACTTGTAATTATCGACCAAGCTCGCCTGATCGACGATGATGTCATAGATCTTCCACTCGTTCCCAATCTTCTTGAGTTTGTAGTTCAACGTGATCGTTATATTCTCCGAAGGGACGGTAACCCTCGTTCTGACATAAGCTCTAGTCTTGCTCTTGTTCATAAACTTATGACCGCGATATGTGACCGTATACTTACCACCGCTCTTGCTCTTCGCGGCAGATTGTTCCTTTGAAAAGAGCGCTTTTTCTTCTAGAAGATTTGTCAGGAGGTCGACGAATTCACCCTGCTCCTTCGTTGTCCTCTTCGGCCAGTGCGTTTTGCCCAGGGACAACTTCGCGAGTTCGCGTATATCGAAAGTACCATGTATGATCCTCTGTTTGAGCGCCCTATTCTTCTCCTCCTCCTCGGGGGTGAGCTTCACTCCCTTAGGCTTCACGATGAAATCATCGAGCATTCCATCCAGATCCTGAATCGACCTCGTGGGCGTTCCCTCTGGATAGAGGTTTTTTACACAGAAGCCATCCGTGGACAGCATCAGCAATGCGACCGCCAAAAAAGAAGCAAATGCAACTTTTAATCTAATACTGTGAGTCCTCATTCTGAATTCCCTCCATATCGACGTGATCGTCCTCGTAATATTCAAATCCCACATCCTCAGCGGATTCTATATTGAAAAATTCATGTTCCGACATACTCGGAACCGAAATCAGCTGCGTATACTTCTCAGCGCCGATGCGCCTCTCTACCTCGGCAAGTGCCGTATTGAAATCGAAGACCGCCTTGAAGTACTGTCCCCTGGTTAGAAGTAAGAGCTTTAAGGCGTCGGCATATTTATCGTTGTCGCCGATTCCCATATCGATGTTCATCTTCGATAGGAATGTCATTTGACGCGCAATCGATTCGGCCTTCTTCGCCCGCGTAACATTTTCCCTCATCCTCTTAGTGGTAAGGTAGGCTTTCTTCATCTCTAAACTTAAACCCCTACGAGCTATGTGCCTTTCGTATGTAGACTTAAAATACTCAGCCTTCGCCCTTTTGATCTTGGCGTACGCCCCGTGAAAATCCAGGTTGCCGCTGAGCTGCAAACCTACTCCGGCCCTCGTGTAGTTAAACGGATCGTTAAAATCATCCGTCGACTGAAGACCCCTTACAAAGCCTACCGAACGACCGACATCGGCGAAAAAGCCAAGCCCCAATTTCGGCGCGAGCTTGAATTTCTCCAGTCGATATTGCTGACGCTTAATCTCAACACCTATATTCATAAGCTTGGAGTTCGGCTGATGTTCCATTGCGATATCGATGTACTCCTTCTCCTCATCCATCTCGTGGATCAGGGGACGGAGTTTGTATGAATCGAGATGAACATCCGTATGGGGATCTAGATCCATCTGAATCTTCAAGCCCTCAAAGGCCAACTCCATATTGTGTTTTGCCTCCTCGAGCCGCCTCTCCAATTCCACCTTAAAGACTTTGAGCTGAAGGATGTCGTAAGGATCCATAGTTTTCTCCTCCTTCGCATCCTCCTCTCTAATCTTCTTCGAGATACCACCCACTGCTTCGTCGAGAAGTTTTATCGTCTCCTTCGCCAGCTGAATGCCGTAGTAGATCTTCCTAACTTGGAATATCGTATCGTAAGTTGTACTCACCTTCTTCGTCTGCGCGGCTTCGATCCCCCCCCTGGCCATCTTCTGTGCAGTGTGTAACTGGCCAAATGACGAGAGAGGAACTCCAATTCCGACATGAAGACTGTTGAATAGTGTAACCTCCCCTTCGAAGAACTTGTTGAATGCATCGTCAACATCCTTCGGTACCGGCGCCATGCGATATTTATATTCCATGACCGGCCAAAGCAGCGCCTTCGCCTCCTTAAGTCGATACCTAGCAGCCTCGATCTCATATCCCGCTGCTATCAGGCGCCTATTACGCTGTACCGCTAGAAGTATACAGTCATCGAGACTGAGTACCCTCACCGAAGGCTCGTCATTTCCGGACGGCATCCATTCAAAATCCTTTTGAACGACACCCGCACCCTCCTCCGGAGTCGGGTAAACTGGTTCTGTCCTGCTATCGCCATCTACAGAGATCTTCGGCGATAACGCACCCTTCCGTTCGGAGCGATGCCAACCAGGTCTTGCAAAGATGTTCGTTGCGATCAGGATCACTGCGATCGAGATCAGCACTGAGAGTGAAACCCTTCTCATGAATAATTCCCTAATTTTCCTAATGGATCAATAAGTTGGAGGCATCTAACAGATGCAACCCCCTAAATCAACGTTATTTTCTTGGATTTTAAGTCGGATATAACGGGGGAATCAAGAGGCGTAACGTCTTGATCCGTTACTCTGATCCGAGTAGACGCCAGCGGGTTTCAAAGGCAGGGTAAAGTTGAATTCGCTGCCCTGCCCGATCTTGCTGTTCAGCCAAATCCTGCCTCCGTGCAGCTCCACCAGTTTCTTCGAGATGGTAAGACCTAATCCCAATCCCTCATACTCCCTGGTTGCGCTGCCATCGGCCTGATGAAATCCCTCAAAGATCGCTTTTTGTCTCTTTTTATCAATACCTATGCCGGTATCCTTTATCGACACCTTAAGCATCTCACCACATTTCTCCGCATTTACTAAGATTTTACCCCTCTTGGTGAACTTAACCGCATTCTCGAGAAGGTGCTTCAAAACCTGCCTGAGCCTCATCTCATCCCCATATACACCCGGCGTCTCCTCGTTAAGCTTCACTTCCACCTTTGTGAATCTGTTCGGCTGCAGATCGCCAGCAATTTGAGATACGATCTTGCTGATGTTGACCTTC